>JAJDDR010000321.1 GCA_029260255.1 Phycisphaerae bacterium | reverse complement strand
ACGGGCGCGGTTCTGACCACGTTGCGCTGTACGGCTAGAACGCGTGATGTCCGGTCAACGCGTTACCGACGATGAGTTGGTGAATCGTCTCCGTCCCCTCGTACGTGATGACGCTCTCCAAGTTGAGCATGTGCCGGATCGGGCAGCACTCCACCGTGATGCCGGACCCACCCAGCAGATCACGCGCGTCGCGCGCGACATCAAGCGCCATTCGGCAGTTGTTCCACTTCGCCAGCGAAACCTGCGTGTGGTGCATCTTTCCGGCGTCCTTCAGACGCCCGAGTTGCATCGCCAGCACCTGAGCGCCCGTGATCCGCCGCGCCATTTCCGCAAGACGAATCTGCACCGACTGTTTGTGACTGAGCGGCGAGCCGAACAGAACACGCACCTTGGAGTACTCCAGCGTCTCCTTCATGCACGCCTGGGCCGCGCCGATCACGCCCCACGCAATCCCGAAGCGTGCCTGCGTCAGGCAACTGAGCGGCGCCACCAAGCCGGTCGCACCCGGCAGGCGGTTCGCTTCGGAGACGCGGACGTTATCGAAGAACAACTCCGACGTGACCGACGCACGCAGCGAGAATTTGTGTTTGATCGCGCGCGTCGTGTACCCGGGCATTCCACGCTCCACCAGAAACCCGCGCTTTCCTGCGTCCGTTTCCGCCCAAACCACCGCGACGTCCGCCAGGCAACCGTTGGTGATCCACATCTTCGCGCCGTTGATGATCCAATCGTCCCCGTCGCGCTTGGCGATCGTCTTCATCACCCCCGGGTCGCTGCCCCCGTCCGGTTCCGTGAGACCGAAGCAGCCGATCGCCTCGCCGCGTGCCAGCGCCGGCAGCCAGCGATCCTTCTGCTCCTCGCTGCCCATCGCGTGGATCGGGTACATGACCAGACTGCTCTGGACCGAGACGAAACTACGCAGTCCGCTGTCGCAACGCTCCAATTCCTGGCAGATCAAACCGTAGCACACGCTGTTCAACCCGGCGCAGTCGTAGCCGTCGATCGAGCTGCCGAAGAGCCCCATCTCAGCGATCTCGGGGACCAGCTCCCGCGGGAAGCGGTCGTTCTCAAACGCGTCGGCGATGAGCGGCATCGCCCGCTCCTCGACAAAACGCGCCACGGTGTCACGCACCTGCCGCTCGTCGTCCGAAAGCAGGTCGTCGACACAGTAGATGTCATGCGGATCAACGGGGTTCATCAATGCACTCCGGGTGTCCCGGCGGTACGGCCACGGCCAGACTTCTCTCGGTGCGCGCAACATCGCCCGCTTCGTGGCGCCGGCGGCGGTATCATAGCGCCACGACGCCGATTACCGCAACACGCGCCGGGCTTGATCTAACCGAACATTTCTGAAAACGTACACGCGTGGTACCCTCGATCTCACCCAATCCGAGCGGATACGATTCATGATGGCAACCATCCTACCGGTCCCCCGACGCCAGACCCTTCACTCCGGCTGCTACCGCGTCACCGAGCCGATTACGATCAGCCTCGCCGCCGACCTGCATCGCGACTCCATCGGAGCGTTCAGGCGCTTCGCGGACGCGTTGCCGATTGCAGCGTCCGTCGCTGCGCCGTCGGGCGGCGGCTCGCCGGCGGGAATCGTGCTCACGACGCACCCCGACCTCGGTTGCGACGAGTCCTACCGACTGGACATCACGCAACAGCGCGTCACCGTCGCCGGCGCCGGCGCCCCCGGGCTGTTCTACGGTCTCCAGACCCTGCTCCAGATCGCCGCCGCCGAGGGGTCGACCTGGCGCTGCCGAACCATCGAAGACGCCCCCCAACTCCGCGTACGCGGGCTGTCGCTCGACGTCTCGCGTGGCAAGGTACCGACGCGTGCAACACTCGAGCGTCTCATTGACCGCATCGCCGCCCTCAAGATCAACCACCTTCAACTCTACGTCGAGCACACCTTCGATTTCGCGTTCGATCCCGACATCGCCCGGGACTGCTCACCCTTGACCGCCGACGACATCACCGCGCTGGACGCCTACTGTCGCGATCGCCACGTCGATTTCGTCCCATCACTCGCCTGCTTCGGACACATGGGCAGGATCCTCTCGCTGCCACGCTACCGTCACCTGGCGGAAATCCCCGCACGCAGCGACTGGGAATCCCAAACATGGCACGAGCGCCTCCGCGGACTGACCATCAACGCCCGTGACCTCGAAGCGCGCCAAATGCTCCAGACGATGCTCGATGAATTCCTCCCGCTCTTCGCCGGCGGTTTCGCCAACATCGGCGCCGACGAGACCCACGACCTCGGCCGTGGCGCCAACGAGGAGTACTGCCGCCGCGCCGGCCGCGGACGCCTCTACGTGGATCATCTCAACTTCCTCGCCGACCTCTGCCGGCGCCACGGCAAACGCATGATGTTCTGGGGCGACATCATTCGGTCGTTTCCCCATCTGATCGACGAACTGCCCGAAGACGTGGTACTGCTCGATTGGGGCTACGAGGCCGACTCCGCGTTCCCCGCAGCCGGCCACCTAGCCCGCCGCAACCGCGACGTTTACGTCTGCCCCGGCACCACCGGGTGGAAGCGTCTCATGAACGCGATGGGCACGGCCGGCGTCAACATCGCCGCCGCCGCAAAAGCCGCGCAACAACACGACGCCACGGGCATGGTCGTGGCCGATTGGGGCGACCACGGTCATTTCAACATGCTCGCCTGTTCGTTCCCCGCGATCGCGCACGCGGCATCACTCGCATGGAACCCCGCGCCGCTCGATACCGCATCGCTTGACGCCGCGGTTGACGCGATTCTCTGTGGACGCCCTCAGACCGGGTGCATGCCCGCGCTCCGAAACGTCGCCCGCGCAGGCGAGACCGTCGAAACGTGGCCGGCACTCTACGACGATCTGGCAGCATCCGCGAAATCAGCGCCCATGGGAGTCGACCAGGCGTACGCCCTCAAGGCCGATGTTCACGCCGCTCTACCCCTGGTCAGTCAGATGCGTGACGAACAGGACCGGCATGAATGGCAACTCGCCTGCCGCGCTTCCGCATTGTTGGCTGACAAGACACTGATGTTGCGTTCGCTGTCGCGCCGCGATCCGGAACGCGCGACTGCCCTCCGTCGTTTCGCCGACGATGTCGATGCCTTCAGCGCCGACTATGCCACCGCCTGGCACGCGTACAACCGCCCGTGCAGACTGCTCGAAACGACCGCAGTCCTCGACCGGATCGCCCGCCGAACGAGATCGCTCATCGCGTCGTGACGGTCCATTCGGGCTTCGCGTCAGGGTCTCAAACTGAGAATTCACAGCAACGGCATGTTTGGGGGATACCACCCACGGACGCCATATATGCTGTGGTTTTCACACGTGCCTACAACATGCTGCCTCTTGGGCCACCCAACACGCCTCGGTCCGGGGCGGTGATTTGATGATGAAGCAACTACCTCATGACGAATTCCGACAGCGTCCGGTAAGTTCTATGCGTACCGCGAATCGATTGTGCCGATGGCATCGCAAACGGAGGTAATCCCTGATGCTCACCGCTCAAGAACCCCGCCAACCCTCTCTGAAGGTACCTTCCGCTTCACGCGTCGATTCTGATCGGCGTGGCTCCTGTGCTCCCGTCGAGGACGGCGACGACGGCTCGCTTGAGCAAGCCGCTTCGCTGCGCGAGGGAGAAACGCGGATGTGCATGATGGGACCGGGCGGGGCGCTGTTCGAAACCGACTATCTCCACGAATCGAACGGGGAGAGGATGTTCTCGGTGCTGTGGCTCAATGCCGACGCATCCGGCTTCATGGACGAAGCCGGTGATGATTGCATTCTCGCAGTCAGGTATTGAGCGACGCAAGAGTAGTGTGGCACCGGTTTCCAACCGGTGAAACCATCTGCTGAGCCTCGCCATGGCCTGTTGGTCCACGAAGCGTGCATGCTGGAGCGCCGGGCGTGTCACGGATGACGCGCCCGCGGGCCGCATTACGCCCGATCCTCAAAAAGCCGCGATTCCCTCACGAAACGCGAATCGCGCCAGAGCGACCCGATCGTGAATGTCGAGCTTCGACATGATGTTCGATTTGTGGTTGTCAACGGTTTTCGCGCTGAGGTGCATGATCTTGGCGACCTCCTTGACCGAAATGCCCTGAGCGAGGTAACGGAGCACCTCCAACTCGCGCGGGCTCAGCGTCGAGCCGCGTGAATGCGTGTCCGTCGCCAGTCTGAAGCCTCCTTCGTGGGCCACCAGACGCGACTTGATGTCGTCGGAGTAGTGCACGCGACCCCCCGCGACGGCACGAATCGCATCGCGCACGACCTCGAAGTTCTCGCCCTTGGTGACGTAGCCCCACGCGTGCACACCGATCGCTTGATCGATGTAGCTGTCGTGGCTGTACGCGCTGAGAAAAACAACACGCGTCTCGGGACGCTGCGACAGGATCGTCCGGCACGCGGCGAAGCAGTTCAGTCCCGGCAGGTCGATGTCCATCAGGACGATGTCCGGGTGCTCGTGGACAACCAGATCGATCGCCGAGTCCGCATCCGTGCAACCACCGACGACTTCCATATCCGGCTCCGCGTTGATCTGAACCGTGAGCCCGCCGCGGAGCATCGCGTGGTCATCCACCAGCACGATCTTGATCTTGCCTTCCATCACATCCTCCCGTCACCGCGTCGCGTCGGTCAGGCACTTCGCGATGAGCCGTTTCAAATCCGGCACGTGAAACGGTTTCTTGAGACAACTGAAACCGAGACGCCGCAGGCGCTCCGTGGTTTCCTCCGGCAGCGGGTAGCCCGTTATCGCTATGCCGCGAACGCCGGGTCTTGCCTCGATGAACGACTGCAACACGTCCACACCGTTCACCTTCGGCAGATCGACGTCCACAATCGCCACATCTATAGTGTCGGCGTCCTGCGCGAAAACCGCCCGACCTTCTTCACCGTCCGCCGCCTCGAGGACCTTGTATCCCGCATCGACGAGCACGGTCGTGAGCATGGCCCGGACCAGCGGGTTGTCTTCGACGACCAGCAGCACCGCGTCCGATGTCGCGTCGCGACCCATCTGGTGGCCGTCGTCTTGCGGCGGCGAAGGCGCCACCATACGCGGGAAATACACCCGAAACGTCGATCCCTGCCCTACAACCGAATCGACCTCGATCCAACCGGCGTGCTCCGACACGATCGCGTCCACGATCGCCAACCCCAGACCCGTGCCCCGATCACGCTCTTTCGTCGTGAAGAACGGCTC
>JAJDDR010000033.1 GCA_029260255.1 Phycisphaerae bacterium | reverse complement strand
CGTCGTCGACGCGCTCGACGACGTTCTTGCGGACACGGTCCGAGAGCATCTGGTAGTTCGCCGCGAGGTCCAGTGCCGCGAGTTCCGACTTGCCGAGCACGTCGGCCATTGCCGTGTTGATCATCGAACGCAGCAACTCGTGAATCTCGTCGGTCTCAAAGGAGCTGTCGGTGCCGACCAGTTCCTTCAGCAGCGCCGTCGGATCGACCGCCTTGAGTGTGTAGCTTCCGAACGCGCGCAGGCGAATGGGACCGAAGTCCGGGTCGCGGAGCATGATCGGATTCGGCGTGCCCCACTTCAGGTCGGTCACCTGCGTCGTGTTGACGAAGTACACCTCCGACTTGAACGGGCTCTCGAATCCGTGCTTCCACCCCTGAAGCGTGCTCAGGAGCGGCACGTTCTGTGTCGTGAGTTGATAGGCGCCCGGCTCGAAGACGTCCGCGAGCTGACCGCGATGGATGAACGCTGCCATCTGCCCCGGTCGGACGATCAGTTGGGCGCCGTTCTTGATCTCGTTGTTGTACCGCGGAAACCGCCACACCAGTGTGTTGCTTGTGTGATCGACCCACTCGACGATGTCGACCAACTCACCGCGCAGCTTATCGAAAAGACCCATGAAACCACTCCTTCGATCGACAGGGCGGACATCGCTGCCGTCCGCGAAACCACACTAATACGACCTCAAATGCCCGTCAACCCGAACCGCCGGGTGCCATGGCCACGGGGTGTGACCAGCAATTGTGGCATGCGAAGGGTAGGGCGGGTTCCACCCGCCTTCTCGCACCATTGCGGCGGGTAAAACCCGCCCTACTCAATGCGGCCGAGGCACCCTGCCACAAGGAATGGTCACACCCATGGCCACGCCTGCGTTGCCATGCCACCCGGAACGCACTGCACACGTGCCCATTGCATAGTATGCGCGGCGTTCCCGCGGCGGTCACTTACAATGACGCGCGCGTTTTGTAACGCCGCCCGACGCATCAACCGCGGCGACCAGGGGCGCTTTCGATCGCGGCGATTTCCCCGTGATCCAGCCACACGACGCGGCATTGACCACAGGAATCGATCACCACGCTCCCGGGACCGTAGTACGGATGAACGTCCATTGACTTCCCGCAGCGCGGGCATTCCACGGACCGCTCGAATTCCTCCTGATTGATCGGCACCGGTTTGGACGTCGCGCCCTCCCAGTTCGCGCGCTTCCATCGGATGATCGACGCGAAGTCGTCGTTGGTCGCCAGCACGCCGCGACACTTTGAGCAGTACAGCACCTGGCAATCACTGATCGCCCCGGTGGACAGCGCCGCCCGGCAGACCGGGCACTCGGATCCGTCCGCCTCGCCGAGCGGTTTCAAGCCGTCCGCCGAGTCCGCCAGCGGCGTCGGAAAGTGAAACGTGGTGCAATACGCGCAGCAGAGGTAATCGCGACCCTTCACCGCCGTCAGCGGAGCCCCGCAGTTGTCGCAGTTCATTACACGCACCCCGGAACCGGCGAAGTCGAAGCGCCGCCCCTGCGGTTATCGACCGATTGCCGGTGCAGATTGAAACCGGCGGAGTTGTCGGGAATGATCGCTAGTCGTCGTAGCCCTTGGGGTGCGATTGGTGCCACGCCCATGCCGTCTCGACAATCCGCCCAATATCGGTGTGTTTCGGCGACCAACCCAACTCCGTCTTGATCTTCGTCGGATCGGCGTACAGCGCCGGCGGGTCGCCCGCGCGCCGCGGCGTTTCCTCGGCAGGTATCGCGTGACCCGTCACCGCGCGGGCCGCCTCGATGATCTCCCGCACGCTTGTCCCGTTCCCCGTGCCGACGTTGAAGTAGCGGAACACGCCCTCCTCCTGCGTTTCGATCGCCCGCACGTGCGCCGATGCCAGATCTTCTACATGAATGTAGTCGCGCTGGCACGTCCCGTCCGGCGTGGGGTAGTCGGTTCCGAAGATCTTCACCTGCTCGCGCTGACCCAGCGCCACCTGCAACACGATGGGGATGAGATGAATCTCCGGATCGTGGTCCTCGCCGATCGTCGCATCCGCCGAGGCACCGGCCGCGTTGAAGTAACGCAGCGCGCAGCCGCCCAGACCCCACGCCGCGGCGGAATCGCGCATCGCCCATTCCATCGCCAGCTTCGTGTGACCGTACGGATTGATCGGACCCTGCGGAATGTCCTCCGTGATCGGGCACCTCTCCGGCTCGCCGTACGTCGCGCAGGTCGAACTGAACACAAACCGCCGAACGCCCGCGTCCGACAAGCGACGAAGAAGATGAATCGTGTTGATTACGTTGTTCTCGTAGTACTTCAGCGGGTCGCGTACGGACTCGTTCACATCCAGAAACGCCGCGAAGTGCATCGCCCCGGCAAACTCGCCGACCGCCAGCAGCGTGCGCAGCGCGTTCGCGTCGGCCAGATCGCCCCGCACAAGCGACGCCCGGGAATCCACGGCCGCCGCATGCCCGTGGCACAGGTTGTCAAAGACAACCACGTCGTGCCCCGCATCGCACAGACCCCGCACGCAATGACTACCGACATACCCCGCCCCACCGGTCACAAGAATCTTCATCGAAAACCACTCCCAGGAGTTCACAGATTCAACTCGCCGGGTCAGAGCATAGCGGGGATTATCTCTGCGGTGTAGCCCGGCCGCGCGCGGCCGGCATCGCACACACCCCTACGCCGCGACGCGCGCCTGAAACCTCTGATAGAGATAGCTGACACCCACGAACACCAAGCCCAGGACGGCAAAGCTCACCACCCGGTAGACGACGTCGAGATCGCGCAAATCGACCAGGAACACCTTCAGCACGATCGGTCCCAGGCTCACCATCGACAGGATTCGGACCGGCTTGTAACGCGCCACGAAACCGATCAGGAACAGAGCAGCCGCGTAAGCCGTCCAAAGTATTGACAGAGTCGCCTGCCGCGCCATGGGCAGATTCACCGCCGGACCTCCGCCGACCGCGACGAAGCGCTTGAACAACGTATCGACCTCCAGGCTCAGCGCCCCGACGATCAGCAGATTCGCCAGCACCACGCACACGTTGTGAACACCCGATTCCGGCCCACGACGCTCCCCGAACCGCCGATACGCCCAGGTCGCCGCCAGCCCGACGACACCAACGCAGAGCAGTGATCCGAATCTCCCGTTGACCAGCACATGGAAATCGGCGAGCGGCGTACGCCACGCGATTCCGTTCGCTACGATCCACCCGCCCAGCAAGACCATCCACAACGCCAGCGCCATCGTGCGAGCGCCGATGCTCCGCCACCGAAATCCAATCGCCCACAGCGCCGCGACGTCGCACGCCCACAGCGTCAACATCCAGTGGCCGTCCCACTGATGGGCGATCACCGCCAACAGCAGCAGATTGCACGCCAGAGCGAGCCCGCCCGACAGTCCTCTCGCAGATTGCGGCCGAAGCAGCCAGGCGGACAGGAATCCCGCCGCGGCGACGATCGCACCCGAGGCGGCACCTTCCCGGACGGCGGGCAACCACGACAACGCGATCGGTCGGTTGGCGTCGACGATCACCCAGCGCAACGCGACCACCCCGATCGCTGCAGCGGCACACCACGCGACTCGCGGCAAATCCGCCCGGCGCGCAAAGCCGACCGGTGCCAGCGCGACGCATGCCCACACCACCGTCAGCGTGACACCGTCCCACTGCAATCCGACAACGAACATCAGCAACGCCGCGGTCGCCAGAAAAGCCACGCTCGCGTCGTCGGGCAGGTCGCGCCACTTCCTTTCCGCACGAGCCAGAAACGCCGCAACCCAACCTCCGACCACAACGATCAACCCGTAAACGAAACGCTCGTCCACGTCCCCTTGCCACGCCAAGGGTCTGGGCGTCACGACTTGATAGTGAACGAACCGGGCGAACGCCGGCGCAAGAAGAAGCAACCCAAATCGCGCGCCGATCGCGCTTCCGCACCCGTGCGCAACGCAGCAAACCAGCACTGCGTTCGCGGTCCACGCCAGCGCGAGTTGCTGACCGTGAAACTGATGCCAACCCGCCGACGCGAGGACGACATCCGCCGTCGCCAGAAAGACAAATGGTATCAGCGGCGAGTTGACCCGCGCCAGCGAAACAACGCGCGGGCGCCCGAAGTGAAACGCCAGTCCGCCGCCGGCCACCAGCGCGGACACGATCACCGCTATCGCGAACCGCCCGTCCAGGCCCAGCAACTCATCGCCCGTGTGCGAATAGAAAACCTGATGATACATCGTCCACCACACGGCCAGCGCGTACACCAGCGCGGCGCCGAAGATCGTCCGCTGTGTGCCGTATCGAATGCCGATCACCGTAAAAACCAGACCCTGCGCCGCCCACGCGATCGCGCGATAGTCCGCGCTCTCGAAGTAAATCGGGACCGCCGCGGTCAGATAGACCGCCCCGAGCCCGAGAAGATACGCGAGCATCCGGTCGCGCTGCCGGCGCAGCGCATAGATCCCGCCCGCCAACGCCCAGTGCCCCAGTGCATACAACGCGGCGAACTCGCCCAGACGATGCCCCTCGACGGACTCGAAGAGCAGGTAGGTCATCCCGAAAAACACCAGCGAGGTCTTGGAGACCATCCAGCGGTCGACGCTCACGGTCGGTCGACGCAGCGCCGCCAGCGGGACCAGCCCCGCAACCAGGAACACGCCGGCGTGCAGGCTCATCATCGTCTGCAGCGCCCAACGCCGCGACGGATCGTAGAACTCGAGCGCCCAGCCGAGGAACATCACGACCGTGGCCACGAATGCGATCGGGTTGAGAAACCGCCAGCGCTTGAAGATCGCCGTCGCGCTGATGCCTACGTTCAAGAACAACAGGTAGGTGAAAAACGCCACGGTCTCATCCCGGCCGGTGGACAGGATGACCGGCGTCAGGTACCCGCCCAGGCTGCCCAACAGAACGACGGCGACCGAGTTGGATCGAGCTGCCAGCAGAAATGCCGCAACGGTGATGACCGCGTAAATGACGAACGTGTGCTGCTGCTGGAAGATCTCGTGGAGCTGGTATCCGACGAGTCCACCCGCGTACAAAGCCAAGATGCCGAGCGACGTCAGTCCCTGCGCAAAAACCGGGAGCTTGCGCCGGCGGAAGACCTCGCCCCCTGCCACGAGACCAACGCCCGTCGCGAAAATGCCCGCCACCTGCAAAACGGGATGGACCCAGCCGCGCTGCCACGCCAGATGAATCAGGAAGACCCCGGCAAGCAGCAGGATCAGCACCCCGATCCGGTTCATCCAATTGGCGCCGATGATGGCCTCCCAGTTGATGTCCGCCCGCGGGGGTCGCGCCGCGGGCGGCGGCGGCCGGACGGGCTCTGCGACCGGAGGGTGCCGCAACGTGGCACTATCGGGCTGCGCAGCGCCGGTGACAACCGGTTCGGGCGGCGACTGAGCTTCCGGCTCTTCGACTTCAAGTGCGTCCGGAGCGCGGAGATCACCCCGCAGGTTTTCGATGTCGAGCCGCGCCCGGTTTATCTCGTTCTGGACGCGCTCGAGTTGCCGCTCCAATCGAAGCAACCGCGATTCAGGATCGATTTGCATGGCCTGACTCCTTCGAAGACGTGGAATCGGCGTCGTGTAGAAACAGCGCTACGACTTCGTCGAAATGGTCGATGTCCGTGACCGCGGCGTATCCCCGGTCCCACAGGGCGTCGGTCGGAAAATCGTCCGGATAGTGGTGCTGCACGGACTTGCCCGCCGTCTGAAACCGCCCTACGACGCGCTCCGGCGAGTGATTCGGCCAAACCTTGACCACGACCACGACATGATCCGCTTCGATGCGTGTGTCGAGCAGTTCCCAGCCGTGCTCCGCCGCTTCCCGCTCGAGCGCCGTGGCGATCCGCTCGCCGGCGAGTCCCGCAAGCGTCGGCGCTCGACCGCGCGTCGCCCAGGCCAACCCGTAGATCACGCGATGGGTGACGCCCGCGTCCGTGCCGACCAACGCGTGAAGGCGGCGCTTGACCCGGCTGAGTGTAGAAGGCTGCGGAACCAGCTGAATCGATCGCGCCTTGTCGGGCGTACGCGTGATGTACCCCTTCTTCTCCAGCGCGGTGACGTGCCCGCGTACGGCATTGACGTTGCTCAGGCCCATCCCATCACCGATTTCGCGCAGCGTCGGCGGGTATCCATGTCGAAGCTGAAACTCCTCCATGAATCCGAGCGTCTTCTTCTGCCGAGTTGTCAGCGGCCTTCCCATAGAAGTACCCTTTTGAACACTGTATTTATATACAGTATACATCTGTACACTAGTATGTCAAACGGAAATGGCGTTTTTCTGCGCAAGAGGCAGGTTTCTTGCTGCCAAGCGGGTTCTTCTGTGCCGCCGGAGGCTAACGCCCGCGGGCGGCGATCCGGTCGGCCATCGCGGTAACGCCGGGATTCTGAGGTGCGAGGCGGCGCGCGGGGTCGAGCGCCGCCGCCGCTTCCTCGTACAGGCCCAGCCGGATGCACACCGCGGTGAGCCCAAGGTGGGCGCGGAGAACTCGCGGCATGCGTTTGGCGGCCGCGGCGAAGTGCGCCTTCGCTTCCGCGTCGAGTCCCAGCGCTGCACACACCTCGCCCAACAGCAGATACGCCTCGGGGTTTCGGGTGTCGACTTGCAGCGTCGCCGCCAGCGCATCCCGCGCCTCGGCCAGTCGCTTGGCGCCGAGGAGCGCACGCGCTTGTGCGAATCGGGCTTGCCCGATGCGGGGCGCCAGTTCCACGGCCCGGTCACCGTAGGGCACCGCCTCTGCCGGACGCTCCAGCGCGAGCAGGCACTCCACGATGTTGATGTAAGTCGGAAACGACGTGTCGTCCATGCGCTCGGCACGCAGCAGGATGTCGAGCGCATCGGCGAATCGCTGCGTCTTCAAGTACGCCACCGCAAGGTTGTTCATGACGTCGGTATTGTTCGGATTGGCGGCCAGCGTCTTGGCGAGCACCACCGCGGCCTGATCGAACCGCCCGGCTTCCATCAGCGCGCTTGACTGCGAAAGCTGCGCGGACAGTCCGACGAGATAGCGGCCCGCGGTCGTCGTTACCTCGTCGGGCATGAAACGCTTCTTGGTATCGACACCGAGCGCCAGCTCGCGCGCCGCGTCCTCCCTGCGCCCCAACCCGCGGTACGCTTGTCCCAACAGGTAGTTGGTCATTCGATAGGTCGGATCGAGATCGCGCGCCTTCTCCAGAAGCTCGGCCGCGGTGGCGTAGTTCCGTTTCCGCAACCGAACCTCGCCCAGCCCGACGTACGGTTCCGGCGACAACGGCTTCAGAGCGATGGCGCGCTCCATCGCGACGGCCGCCGCGTCGAGTTCGTCCGCCTCCAGCAGCGCGTCGCCCAGTCGGTATTGAATCGGCGCATGCCCCGGGAACGCCGCGGCCAGCCGTCGAAACTCCTCCAAAACGCCGTCGGCATCACCCATGGCTCGGCGGCCTGCGGCGGCGTGGAGCCGCCACGCGGGATTGTCGGGTGCAATCCGCGCGGCATTCTCGAAACTCTCGCGCGCCTCTCGCGCCAGACCGTTGGCCGTGTAGATCATCCCCAGCGTGGCATGCCCGTTCGCGTTGCCCGGATCGCTGTTGACCACCGCGATCTGCCGGTCGATCAGATCGATGAGATTCTGGTCCAAGGTATCCCGCCTGGCGGGCGTCACGGCGGGACGCGCGAATCGCGAACCGCCCCCGCCTCCGCGAAGCCCCCAGAACGCGCCCGTCCCGACGACGCACACCGCGACCAGCACGACGATCCACTTCGCCGCGCGCGAGGACCCGTCCGGCGCCGCGCGTCTCGCTTGCGATTTCCGACGGCTGATCGCCTCGCGTTTCTCGTCGCGCTGTTTCCGCCCGCGTCTTCTGCTCACGAAGGAACCTCGCTCCAAGCCTGGAACTTCCGGCAACAAGATATGTTAGGGTCGGACGCCGTCCGTGGCGAGACGTCACCACACGCGAACCGCTCCTGTCATTCCTCGCGGAGTTTATGCCGAGCGCAGGCGAGGTGCTCGGAATGACTTTCGATGCAGTTCGGCGTTCGAAGCGAGTCACGCACCCACCAATGCTACCCAAGATGGGATGCACCCGAGAACAACAGAAAGCCCGCGCCGGTCACTGCGTCACCGGCGCGGGCTGTCAATCGTGAATCACCTTGCGGCTGGCGTGTTCGGCGCGCTCGGCGCCGGCACTTCGCCGCTCATCGAGTCGGAACTACTTTCCGGCGCTGGCCTTGCCACTGTCGCCCTTCAGGACCGCCTCGATGTCCTTCTTGAGCTGGCCGTTGTTGATCGCCGTGCCACCGACGTAGGCCTTGTCGATCTTGCCCGCCTTGTCGATCAGGAAGAAGGTCGGAAAGCTGCTCACCTTGAAGTCGTTGCGACCGACGGCGTTCGGATCGAGAATCTGCGGAAAAGAGATGCCGAAGTCCGCCCACTGCTTCATGACGTCGGCCTTGGTCTTCGCCCGGCGATTCTTCGGATCAAGCTGCTCGACGATCGTGTCCTGGTTCACGCCGACGAATCGTACCGACTTGCCTTCGCTCGCGTACTTCGCCGACATCTCGTTGAGCACGGGCAGCGACTTCTTGCAGTAGCCGCACCAACTGGCGTAGAAGAACGCCACCGTCGCATCCGTGTCCGAACTCGCCAAGCTAACCGACGAACCGTCCTTGGCCGTCATGAAGGTACCCGCCGGCGCCGCCTTGCCGGCCATCTTCAGCGCGGGACGCTCGCGCGGCTTCTGGGGGGCGGTCGTGTCGACCTTCTGGGCCGCGAGCGTCTTGCCCGACAACAGCGTCTCGATGTCCTTCTTCAGCGAACCGTCGGTCGCGGCGGCACCGCCGACGTAGACGCGATCGATCTTGCCCGTCTTGTTGATCAGGAACATCGTCGGGAAGCTCGACACCTTGAACTTCGAGCCGCCGTGTTTGTTGTTGTCGAACGCCTGCGGGAGAGTGACATTCAGCGTCTTGAACTGATCGATGACCGACTGCCTGGAGCGAGCGCGTTTGCTGGTGTCACCGTCTTCCTTGAGCGAGTCCATGCTGACGGCCATGATCTTGACCGGCTTGCCTTCGAGTTCCTTGGCGTACCCATTCAGCGTGGGAAGCGTGCGTTTGCAGAACCCGCACCAACTGGCGTAGAACATGACCAGCGTCGCGTCGTCCTTCATCTCGGCCGTGTTGACGGCCTTGCCGTCCACCAGGGTGAACGTCGCATCCGGAACCGGCTTGCCGGACAACTGCATCGCCGGTCGCTGCGGAGCCTGGCGCTTCGGCGTCTGCCGTCCGGTGATTTTCACTTCGACTTCCGCGTTCTTCGGATCATCGGTCTTGAGCGTCAGCTTGTGACCGGCCGCCGGCGGGGCGTAGTTCGCCGGGAGACCCAGCACCACGTCGTAGTGACTCTCGGCGATCTTCTTGAGTTCCACCTGAGCGCCGGGAACGTTGGTCGTCGCGGTCAAGATTTCGTGCGGCTCCTTGGAGTTGAACTTCACGCGTACGCTCTGCTGCCGCGTCTTGGCCTGCGCCTTGGGGATGATCACCTGCGGCGGCGTCACCTCCACGAGCGGAGGAACGTAGGCGGACACGGCGATGTCGACGCCGACCTTGCCGGGGAGGTCGGTCTGAAGCTTGAAGTTGCCGCGGTTGATCTTCTCGGCATACGGCGGCTTTGCGGAGATGGTGAGCTCGTAGACGCTGCCCGGCTCCTTCTCGACGATCTCGGCATTGAACACGCCGGCCTTCACCGCGGCGAGTGTCAGCTTGGAGGGCTTGTCCATGTTGTTTGTGAGGGTCAACGTACGCGTCAGGTCCTCGTCCGGACGAATGCGGCCAAAACTCGCCCCGCGCGCCGGGTCGATCTCAAAACGCCGCTTGACCGTCCCGGTCATCGTCAACCGAAAATCGCCCGTCGTCGTGTCGTTCGACTTGACGGTGATCGTCTTGTTGATCTTCGCCTTGAGCTTGGCCGTGTTGATCGTCACCGGGATCTTGCCCGTCGCGCCAGGCTGAATCTCGCGGTCGTACTGCTTTGCCACGGTGCAGCCGCAACTCGGCTTGACTTGCGTGATCTTCAGCACAGCGTCGCCCGTGTTGCGAATTAGAAACGTGTGGTTGACCTTGTCGCCGGTCCACACCTGCCCGAACTCGTGCGACGCCTCTTCCGCCCCGATCTTCGGAGCAGGCCCGGTCGGCGCCGGTGTCTTGGCATCGGCCGGTGCCGGCGTCTGCGTGCCGAGCGTCGGCTTTACTTTGATTTCCTGCGCCCCGGCAGTGGCGGCTGCATACGCAAAGACGACCGCGGACAACGCGGCACCTACTCGACGCCCTGAAAACATCCAACTGTGAATCATGTCAAAAGCCTCTCCAAAAACTCTCATGCCTACCTCCCCCCCGGGCGACAACCCGTGATCGGCGAGGGGCCTTGAATCGTGAACGACTTGCCGGCATGACACGCCGTCGTGCCGACGCAAACTAAGCTCGAATAATACGGAATTCATGCCGTTTCATTCAAGGTCGCCGAGCGGTGGTTACCGGATGGTTACTTTTCGTCACGATGCAGCGCGCACTCCAATTGCCGCGCCGTTATATGGTCGGCCTGGCGAACGCCGCAAAGGCCTCTACCGCGGACCACCCAGTCTCGCGCGGCAAACGCGGCAGCACGCCCTGAAAACCCACCGCGACCGAATACGCCCGTCTTCCGTGCGTCCCGATGTTACCTGGCTGTTACGTCCAAACGCGGTTCGCCCCCGGGCGTCTCGCCGGCCGCGTGGCATCGCCATACCGGACACGAAGCTTACCTGCTACAATCCGCTGATCGGTCGTAACGAATCGGATCATCCAGGAGCGCAGGAATGAACCTGTCCATCAAGTACTGCATGCAGTGAAACTACTACCCCAACGCCGCCGGTCTGGCGGACGCGGTCAAGACGGGCACCGGCGTCGAAGCCGAGCTCATCGAAGGCGCGGGAGGGATCTTTGACGTCCGCATCGACGGCGACCTGATCTACAGCAAGAAGGAAACCGGTGAGTTTCCCGAGCACCAGTTGATCCTGGACAAGATCGCCGCGCGATCGCGGGCAAGCTGACGCACGACCACCCCGCCGCCGAGCGGCCAGCATGACGAGCCGCGTCCCGCAAGGACGCGGGCCTCCCCGCGCAGCGCCCGTCCCGGCACCGCCGAACGCGTCAGGCAAGCGTCACTTACACGCCCCGTCGTGGGCAACACTCACGCCTTCAAACGAAGCGGCGCACACATCGTCATAGGTCAGTCCATCGCAACCGCAGACCAGCTCCCCGGTCGGAATGCACCCCGCCGGGCGCGGCACGCACTCTCCGACTCCGTCGCAGTCGCCGACCGCCTTGGCACAGAACGCGTTCTCCGCGCACTCGCCGCTGTTGCTGCACCCGTCCTGCGCCGCACTCACCACTGTTGTCGCAAGGCGGACAAGGTAGCGAGTTACCCGTGAACCCCGATTGCATCAGTCGGTAGCGGATTCGCTCGCCCGCCTGCAAAAAGAAGTGGGGCACCGCCGAGCGAAGACGATACGGAGACTGCGTGGCCTGTGCGGGTCGCGTGCACGCCGCGTTGTGTTGCAAGAATTCCGACAAGGGTCGTTGGGTCGGTCGCG
>JAJDDR010000320.1 GCA_029260255.1 Phycisphaerae bacterium | reverse complement strand
GCACCGAACAACCGCCCCGCGCCCTTCACCCCGCCTCCGCCCCACCTCACGCCTCCACCTCCCGCCACAAAAGAACCTCAACCGCCCGCGCAAACGGGGGTTCGTACGAGGGAATCAAGCATCCGATCCATCAAGTGCGTTCTCGAACGTCTCAAGAACGCCGCCACCAAGGCCGCGCGCTCACTTCCCCAGAATCGGCCTCCAAAAAGAATCGCGCGTCAACAAGCAGCCCAACCGGCACGCCACACGCCCATCCCGCCCAATCCAAACCTCACGCCGCTTCGTCCAATAGACTTTTCGCGTCGGCACCGCGACGCGAAAAGTCATATCTATTAGTGTACGTGCCGATTCGCGGGCCATATTTGACGATAATCGGCCATTCTTGCTTTGATGCAACGATGCAACGGCAAGGGTCATCCGCAGCTCGAATTGGGCAATGTTGCCCAACCGAGGCCGCCGTGCTGGGGCGAGCTACCCAACTTCGTACGCGGAAGCTGTCGCTCATGAATCCATAAACCTTTATACTTAAGATATTTACAGACCATTAGGCGAAGTGACACAGAAGTGGCACACCGGTTGCTATATAGGTCCAGCGTGGTGGCAACGATTGCTGGGGAGCCAACCGTAGCGAGCCTTGCTCGCCACTACCGAGCCTTGGGGGCACGGGTGCCGGGTAAGTCCGGCGAATTCCAAAATGGGGGGCCGCAGAGGCCCCAAGAGGGGCCTCTGCGACAAATTAACTTACCGCCTCGGCCGCGGCTGTCTGGTTCTGTGTAGGGACCAGTCGGCTGCGGCTTTTTTTACGCCGCGATCGCTGGCCAAGCATCCCGCCGCCCCGCGCTCGGGCGGCTGCCTTGTGTTCACTCCGCTTATCGTGGTACATTTGGGTGGCGGTTTGGAGGGCGTGCTGCAGCGCGCGCCGTCGTTTCCTCTAAGTGGTTCTCTGTAGGGAAGTTATAGCGTTGGCGACGTCGTTGCTGGAAGACCGGGAGATGCTCATCGAGGCGGTCCGCACGTTCGCGCGGAACGAGTTGCTCGAAGCCGATCGCCGTTGGGACACCGGCGACTCGTCGGTGCGGGAGATGCTGCCGGCACTCGCGGACATGGGGATGTTGAGTCTCTCGCTGCCCGAGGACGCCGGCGGGCTCAACTGCGACATGCGCACCTACGCGGCCATCATTCGCGAGTTGGCCTACGCCTCTCCGTCGGCGGCGGTGACGATCTCGGTACACTCGATGACGGCCACGCACCTCGCGGAGTTCGCGACCGCGGCGTGGCGCGAGGAACACCTGGCCGACTGCGCAACCGCCGATTCGCTTCTGGCGTTCGCCATCAGCGAGGCCGACGCGGGCAGTGACGCGGCGTCGACACAGACGCAGGCGACGAGGGTCGACGGCGGATACCGCGTGACCGGGAGCAAGATGTGGATCAGCAACGGCGC
This sequence comes from Phycisphaerae bacterium, assembly GCA_029260255.1. Taxonomy (GTDB): domain Bacteria; phylum Planctomycetota; class Phycisphaerae; order UBA1845; family UBA1845; genus OFTM285. The sequence continues at coordinate 1,411 of JAJDDR010000320.1, read as the reverse complement.
GTGCGCGCGGTGGTTCATGGTGCTGGTTCGGACCGACCCCGACTCCGAACGCAGTGCCGGGCTCTCGGCACTCATCGTGGACGGGAACGAGTCGGGCGTCGAGCGGGACCGCATCCACGGGAAGATGGGCATCCGCGGCAGCGACACCGTTGTGCTTCATCTCAATGACGTGTTCGTTCCCGACGACCAGTTGATGGGCGTCGAGGGTCAGGGGCTGAGGGTGTTCCTGGGCGCGCTCGACGAGGGACGGATCGGCATCGCCGCGCAGTCGCTGGGGATCGCTCAGGCGTGCGTTGACGAGATGGTGTCGTACGCGGCCGAGCGCGTGCAGTTCGGCAAACCGATCGGGCGCTTCCAGGCGATACAGAACATGATCGCCGACAGCGCGGTGGAACTGGAGGCCTCGCGTTTGCTCATCGATCGCGCGGCCTATCTGGTGGACGCGGGTCGCAAGAACCCGATGGCCTCGTCGATGGCGAAGCTGTACGCGTCGGAGGCGGCCAACCGCATCGCCTACCGCGCGGTCCAGGTTCACGGCGCGACGGGGTACGTTCACGAGTGCCGGGTCGAACAGCTCTACCGCGACGCGCGGGTCACGACCATCTACGAGGGCACCAGCGAAATCCAACGCTACGTCATCGCCAAGGAGCTCATCGAGAAGGGTTTCGTCGACTGACCCCGCGCGGACCGAACTCGCCATTGCCTGATTGCGATCGGACGCCAGACCGACCAAAGCTATGCAGACGTCAGGGCGTATATGGAGGAAGAGTCCAACATTGCTGCCGAACGCGAAAACGACGTTGCAGTCCTGTGGTCGATCGCTTGAGAAGGCCGGTTCGTATGACGACGCGACGCCGGCTGGCGCCTTCGACAGGTTCCTGTCGCTGTTTACGGTGTTCAACCAGTTGTATTCGTACTTGTGCCCCCGGCCCAAAGGTCACGACCGAGATCAGGCGACCAAGGACTTCCCGAGGCGCGTTGGCCCAGACCGAGTACTCGCGGCCCTTACCGATCGTGGCCGGTCTGGGGATCTGCAAACGTTGGCCAACCTGATTCGTCCTGGCGGATCCTTCTTCCTGATTTCGGACGACAGCAACGGCGAGCCAGACCAGAAGGCGAATCTGGAACTCTACAAGCGGTTGGGAAGTAGATGCGTCAGAACAAAGGTGAAGGCCGTACTTGAGGTCTTGTACTTCGTGCGCTGCAATATGGTCCACGGGTCAAAGGCCCTCGACAAGGTGCAGATCGAGTTTGTTCGACCGGCAACGCGGTGTTTGGAGCGGGTTGTTCGGGATGGGATGAGCTTTGTTAACGAGAATCCGTTGGAACAAGAACTGATATCAATCGTCCGTTCTGTTACAGTACCCTTTGCCACGTTGCCACCACATGCGAAGGAGGCATTCATGAACAC
>JAJDDR010000319.1 GCA_029260255.1 Phycisphaerae bacterium | reverse complement strand
GACCGACAACGCGTAAGGCCTAAACGCTACTGCCAAGGGCTCCGTCGATGTGATCGGCGGCGGCGTTCGCCTTGGCAACGAGCTGTTCTATTTCACGATTCGCGCCGATCTTGTCGTCGCCATCCGGTAGCGACGCCGTGTTGACGTAAGCCATGTAGGCGGCGGCCTTGACCGCCGCGGCAGCCAGAGTTGCGGCAACGCCGAGGTCGCTCCGCAGGTACCTCCCTGCGACCGGCTGAAGACGCACCATGACCTGGAGGGACTCCGACCCGACGGCGGCGATCTCCAAGGGGACCTTGATCGCGACGGCCAGCGCGGTGTCGTATTCGGCTTGGTGCGACGAGTCGTCCCGAAGACGCTTGCTCGCCGACGTCAGCGCCTCGTAGGCGCCCGCGTCCTCCGTCACCAGTCCGCGCAGCACGCGGTCGAGTCGTTCGAGCTGCGATCCCAGGCCCTTGACCAACCCGACCGTCTCGCCAGTCGCGTTCTTCGCAGGAGAGTACGCGGCAACCATGCGGGCAAGCGCGCAGGCGATCGCCCCAGTCGCGGCGGCGACACCGCCGCCCCCGGGGGTCGGTCGCCTCGCCGCCACCGCATCGAGAAACGCGTTGAGATCAGGAGGCTTGACGTCGGTCATCAGGTCTTGGCTCCGCGCTTTCGCTTCTTCGCGGCCGCGAGGGCGGATTCGACCGTCGTGCGCAGCTCGAAGTCGTCCAGCTCATTGCCGCTACGGATGTCCGCGAGGGTTCGTTCGAGATCCTCGAACCGATCGATGTCATACCAGGGGTCGATCTCGGCGACGGAGAATCCGCAGGCCGAGGCGCGCTCCCGGGTCTGATCGGCGGCGCGATTGGTGCTCCAGTCGATTCCCGTGAGCAGATCGTCGTGCATACGTTTGAGCGCAAGCAAGTAGAATCCGCCGTCGTCGCACGGGCCAATCACGACGTCCGAGCACTGTAGCGCCGACTGCGCGGCAGTGAGGCGATCCTGCGGAATGGTGGGGCTGTCGCTGCCGATGATCATCAGCTCGGAAGCCCCGGCCGCGAAGACCGCGGTGGCGGCCGCGGTGAGGCGCTGCCCGAGGTCTCCGTCGCCCTGCGGTAGGATCGGCACGTACGGTCCGACCAGCTCGCGAAACGCCTCCTCGGAGTCGTCGGGCGAGACCACGAGTTTCGGGCACACCGGCCACACGCGAAACGCGCGCTCGCAGAGAAGGCGGATGCACGCCCGCTGAACGGCTGCGGCTTGTTCGTGGGTAAGCGGCGGGCACAGGCGCGTCATCACCTCGCCGGGGGTCGGGTACTTCGCAAAGATCAATAGTCCCGTCGTCGGCACGCCGACAGCGTACGCATCGCTCCGTCATGGTCAAGGGCGACCTCGCACGCCGCACCATCTCAGTCCGACGAATCCCGCAAACATCCCGACGAGGGGAACGAGACCGAGTGTTCCGCACGGGTTCGGGACGCTGAAGACGCTGGTGGTTTCCCGGCGTGCGGAGTTTTCGCAACCCGACAGCCCGGCGTCGAGCAACTCCTGCTCGCCAATGATCTCGATGGCGGCCAACGACGCCGGGACGTCGAGGTCGTCGATGTTGACCGTCTGAAAGGACCGGTTGGAGAGCAGCCAGAGTCGCGTATCGAGCACGCCGGCGCGCTTCACGAAGCCGGCGTGTTGGAGCACGCCGCCTTCGCGCAGGTCGGTGTCGCGTAGCTCGATGAACAGCACGGAATCCGCGAAGAGGCCGGTTTCGCGATCGTATTCGCTGAACGGGAGCAGAATCAGACCGGCATCCTCCAGCACACGTAACGATCGGTCATCGACCGCCGCGGCGGACCCGCTCGAGAAGTCGAAGGCGTTGCCGACTACGACGGACGAAAGGCGGCGGGGCGCGGCCGGATCGGCGACGTCGTAAAGGATGACCGAGGGACGGACGCCGGCCGACGTGTCGAACCCGAAGGCGACCAGTCGGTCCCCAAGTGGAATCAGCTTGCTGCCGACACCGGGCACGTCGAGCTCGGCTGTGATTCGTGGATTCGCCGGGTCGGAAACGTCGAGGACACTCAGCGGCGACTCCCGGGACGCGATGTCCGCATAGGCGCGGTCGCCGTCGAAGCGCACCGCGGTGACACGGGCGTCAATCGCAATCGGGAAGCGGGCAACGCGCGTGATCTCGTCGGGGTTGGTGACATCGAAGACGTAGAGGGCCACGACGCGCGAGAAGACGGACTCGATGAACTCCTCGGTGACGATGCGAAAGGCGCCGTTGTGGGCATCGACGAAGAAGCGATTTCGCACCGTGCCGGGCACGCGGAACTGGTCACGGACCGCGATGTCGCCGGCCGGATCGGAAATGTCGACGTACGACACGACGCTGGTGTCAAACACGTCGGAGTCCTTGCCGTAGACGTAAAGCGCATCATTGTCGACGTGGATGTCGAGGGAGAAGCCGGGGAACAGCTCGGTCTCGACGAGGAACGCGCCGGCGGGGTCGGCCACGTTGATCGAGGCGACGAACGCGCCGCGGTCGAAGATGGACGGAGCGTCGCCTTCGTCATCTGACCCGAAGAACGCGTTGCCGGTGGCGTAGATGACGTCGCCGACGCGACGCGTGTCCGTCACGAATCCGTCGAAGTCGACGGTCCTGACGACGGTGGGGCTGTCCGCATCGGAGACGTCGACCACCCACAGGCGGCTGCCCTCGTAGTCCGGAACGACCTGCGGGTCGAAGACGGCTTGCTCGAATCCGATCGGCTCGCCGGCGCAGTTCAGAAAGTCGGCCGCGGTCAGTACCAGCGCCACGCCGTTCTGCACGAACAATTCAACGCTTCGCCCGCCGAGTGGCACCCGTCCCATCATGCGCGGCTGCTGGACGTCGGTTGCGTCGATGATGCGCAGACCGGTGTACGGGTTGGCGATGTAGAGGAAGCCGTCGTCGACTTTGACGATGTCGGCCTCCTCAATCTCGCGGATGACGTCGGAAACACTTCCGGGGAAGGAGGTCCCCGGTGCTGATGTACTCAGAAGGGCGCAGCCGATCAGGCATAGCCCACCCGAAAGACAAAGCGAAAGAGGGACGAGCCGGTGGATTCCGGTGATCGATCTAAAAGCGGACATCTCATGTCTCCTCGATTGAAGTGGTTCGGCGGGCTGACCAACGTCCACCGATTCGTCGTGCTACTTGACATGTTAGGCTCCCGCCAAGTGTCGCGTCATCCCTTGGTCAGAGCGGCGAATCGAAAGCGGCATCGGCGTGCGGGTGGACCTTCAAGATGTCCAGCACCCAGTCCTGCACGCTGCCATGGTTCGGCATGTTGGCGTGGTGTCCGGCGATGGCATCCTTGAACTCCTTTCGATCGAGCCGGCGGTTCCTTGCGGGCAACTCGTCACGTAATGACGACACGCAGTGGACGGTTCCGTCGCCGCCGTTGAGGTCGCTGTGCTCGTGATCGGTGCGCACTTCGTCGAAGTGGAAGAAGTTCCCGCTTTGCCTGTCCACCGGCACCTGCCACCAGGTCTCGGTGTCGACGCCGCACGCGGTGAACACGCGCTTGCGAAGCGACTCCGGCCAGGGGCGTTGGGCGGATGCGCTGAAGGCGCGCGCGTCGCCCAGCATCTTGGAAAAGAACGCGCTTCCGTAGCGGTCGCGCATGGCGCTGGTGAGACTGGTCTGCCACGTCTTGACGTCGAATATGTTCATCGGTTTGCCGTCGCGTCTGCCGACGACTGCCTTCGACCACGTCGGGAGTAGCTGATAGATCCCGGGCATCGTGCGGGCGGCGTGACGCATGGACTTCTGGTTTTCGATGCCGAAGAGGTTTCGCGCGCCGGGCAGCAGGGCTTCGACGGCCTTGAGGCTGCCGCGGTAGGGGGTCGCGATGGTGATGATCCGGTCGATGCGTTTGCCGGCCGAGACGCCGAGTACCTTGGTGGCGTACCACTTGATGACCAGACCGCCCATGCTGTGTCCGATGAGCGTGATCCGGCTCGGCTTGCGGGCGCGGGGGTTCTTGGCCTTTTCGTGCACGGCGGCTATTTCCAGGACCCGATCTGCGAAGACACCGAGTTCCTCGGCCGCGAGGCGGTTGTCCTTGCGCCAGTCGTAGGTGAAAACGTAGACGTAGGGATGCACGTCCTCCAGCTCCTCGCGAATCTCATCGACCAGCGACTCGTAGATGAGGGGGACGGCCTGGTGGGGCATGGTCAGCCGCGTGACGTCCGCGTCGACGGTGGAATCGAGCGGGTGGAGATGGAGGGCGCGGAAATTCTTCTTCATGATGCCGGTCCAGAGGATCGAATTCTGGTAGTCGACGGGGTACTGGTCCTTGAGCCAAGATCCCTGGATCCCGTGGACCACGATGACCGGAGAAACGGACGGCATGATGGCGACTCCTTTCGCGTGACGACTTTTCGAGCGTTTGCACCCGAGATGGTACGCGGACGGGGCGGAAGCACAACGCGATCGCAGGGTTGCACCGGGGTGTGACCATTGATTGTGGCATGCCAAGCGCAGGGCGGGTTCCACCCGCCTTCCTCCTCGGTTGCGGCGGGTAGAACCCGCCGAACCTGTTTCTTGTGACAGATCCGCTGGCCGCCAACGCGGTGGGCATCCATGCCGATGCAACGATAGCAGGCGTAATCGCGCCGCTTGCCTTGTCGGTTCCGGACGCGGTTTTCCACAAGCTGATCGGCAACTGCATCGAAGATGTACTCGCTGACAATGGACGGAACCGGAATGTGGAACCCGTCCCCACTGGCAGGGCCAGCGCGCATAAATGGGTAATATATGTAGGCTGGCGCGATGGAGCGCGATCGGTTACACCTGCTGCAAGCTCGCCGAACGGGACGGCGAGGGAGTTTTGCGGAAGGAGTCTGCCGATGGCCCAGCGTCGTTCGAGCGTCAAGTCGGGTGCGGCACTCCGGGTCGGATCGCCGCCGGGCGCGATGCTGGACACTACGGCGACATCGAACCCGGCGACGCTTGGCGGAGAGCTACTCCACCTTCTTCCCGATGTCCCTGATGGTAACGCGACGGGGCACGCTGGCAACGGTCGGGGTGTTCACGCGTGTGTGATGAGGGCGTATCACGGCGACGCTGCTGCGTTCGTTTCGGCCGGATCAGACCTGCGGCTCTGCTTCTGCCGCCCGGTCAAGTTACCTCGCGGTGGCCGTCTCCAGTGCCGTTGCCGTTCTTGCCGGCGGACGTCTCCCGCGCCAACGCCGTCGCTTTGCGTTCGTGCTCGACCACTTCGGGCGGCAACTCTGCCATGGGCTGAAAGCCTCGCATCTCGCCCGCCGCCCGCATCTCGCGCAAGACCCGTGTTGTTTCGGCCACCACCGAGTCGACGGCCAACCGAATGTCGGCCGATACCGTCAGACTCGTGTCGATCTCCTTGACGCGCGGCAGGAGCGACAGGACCGACGTCACGAACCACCGGGGGTCTTTCTTCGCGAGCGTGCGGACCATTTCGACACC
>JAJDDR010000318.1 GCA_029260255.1 Phycisphaerae bacterium | reverse complement strand
CGAGGAAGTGGTCGGTGTAGCGGGGGTCGACTTGCGTGCAGATGGCCGTGGTACGCTCGGCGATGCGCGCGTAGTCCGGATCCTCACCGGAAAAGGTGTGAAACTCGCCCGCGAGGATGGTCAAACGGAGCAGGTGGCGCAGGATGATGCCCTCCTGCTTGGCCAGGTCGCGGTTGCGCGTGAACTTGTAGAAGTCGTCATCGCTCTCGAAGATTCCGCCGGCCACCCACTGCGACTGGACGGGGACGTTCTCCGGCGATACGAGCTTGGCGTCGAAGAGCATCTTGAGCATCTCGGGAAGCGTCACGGGCCACTTCTTCGGCTCGTCATCCCAGTAGTCTTCGTACTCGTCGTCGTCCGCCTTCACCAGGTTGCCGTCGCCGTCGATGATGACCAGCCCCATTTGCAGAAGCTGCGGTTGGAGCACGTCGGTGCGCAGCGGGCCGGGCTCGATGTCGTGCGGGAGGCGGACCTTGCGGATCAGTGCGGGCGGAACCGGCAGCACGGATTGCAGCGCCTGGAGCTTCTCGCCGAAATCGGCGTGGGCGAGTTGTTTCGCCAGAAACGCGGCGTAGAGCGGGTCGATGCTTCGGAATTCGATCAGCTCTCGGACATGATCGTGCAGGGTAATGTGATCGCCGTCGTCGGCGCGGTCGAGGTAGCCCAGTGCAGCGAGGTTGTCGATCATGTACCCGAGTTGTGTCTGGAATCCCTCGAGGCGCTCCGGGTCGTTGAACCGTTTGGACAGAAACTCGCGGGTTTCATGGAGCGTTCCCGTCCGGGTGAGGAGATAGATCAGAACCTGGTAGGGAATCATCGATCGGCTGAAAAGCCTCGCGGGACCTGATTCGATAAGTGTCTGGAATTGCCCCTCGGTCCAGTAGCGTATGTTCTTGCGGCGGGTCGGTTTCTTCTTTTCGAGTTGCTTGCGCGCGCGAAGCAATCCGGGATCTTTGGTGTTGGGATCGATCTTGTCGTATTTGATTCGCCACTTGGCGATCTTGACATCGTCTTCGTGCGCGACCGCGTAGACGTAGCCCTTGGTGTCAAACTGGGGTCGTCCGGCGCGGCCGAACATCTGGTGCGCGGAGGAGGCGGCGATCAGCTTCTTGTCGTCCCTGGGACCTACCATGAGCGCGGTGATGACGACGGATCGGGCCGGTAGGTTGATGCCGGCCGCCAGCGTCTCGGTGCATATCACGAAGGGGACGAGCTTCTTGAGGAAGAGCTTCTCGACGACCTCCTTGTGCTTGGGAAGGAGGCCCGCGTGGTGGACGCCGACCCCGCGGATGAGCATCTGCTTCAGTTTCGGTCCAATGCCCAGCGCGAAATCGTCGTTGTCGAGATACTGCTCGATCTCGGCTCGGGTTTCCTTGCCGATCAGGCTGATGCCCTTGAGGCGTTCGGCGACGTCCCAGCATTCGTCCCGATTGAAGCAGAAGACGAGCGCCGGCGCGCGGTGTTCGGCGTCGTCGGCCGCGATCATCTGCGGGAGGAATTCGGTGGTCAGCTTGTCGCCGACCCAGACGAATTCCAACGGCACGCGGCGTTCGTCGGTCTGGATCAGTTGCAGCTCGCGGGCGTGCTCGACGCGCAGCCAGCGAACGAATTCGCGCGCGTTTCCGACGGTTGCGGACAGCAGCATCAAGCGGACCTGCGGCGGCAGCAGCACGAGCGACAGTTCCCAGACGATCCCGCGGTCTCTATCGTTGAAGTAGTGGAACTCGTCCATGACGACGGCCGAGGTGTCGCCGAGCATGTCGTCGCCGGCGAGGAGGTGGTTGAGCAGGATTTCCGCCACCACCACGCGGACGACCGCGTCCGGATTGACGCGCCGGTTCCCGGTGATCAGCCCGATTTGCTCGCGCGGAAATCCCCACGACTCGGCGAGACTCTGGAACTCGCGGTACTTCTGGTCGGTGAGCGCGATGAGCGGCGTGGTGTAGTAGAGGCGTTGCCCGGTGGTCAATGCTTCGAAGATGGCTGCTTCGGCGATGAGCGTCTTGCCCATCCCGGTCGGCGCGGTGACGAGAAGACCCCCCTCCGTGTCAAACCAGGAAAGCAACGCCTCCTCCTGAAATGGATAGGGGTCGAATTCGAGCTTCTCCAGGAACCCGTCGCAGATTTCAGAGCGATCCATAGGAGACCCGTCGCGCCGTTTCTCTGATCGCCGGTGCGTCCTCGGCAGCCGGCGCGCCGGCGAGAGTTCCGCAGCGATTCACTCGTCTCGCAACCCAATCACCCGATCGTATGGCGTTCGACGGTTGCTGGCAATTCCGGGGGTGTGACCAACAACTGTGGCATGCCAAGGGTAGGGCGGGTTCCACCCGCCTTCTTGCACCATTGCGGCGGGTAAAACCCGCCCTACCCAATGCGGCCGAGGCACCCTGCCACAAGGAATGGTCACACGCCAATTCCGGTCGCCGGGCGGGAAGTGCTTGACACCGCATCCGCGGTTCGGTAGACGCAACGGACGTCGGTCGCGCGAAGCGGCCGTTCGGCATTGAATCGGCATGCTCTAAGGGCGCAATAAAGTAGAAAGGTGGAAGAAACCATGAAGTTGAACCTCAGGATCCTGACCGTCGTCGTTCTCGCTGTGACCTTCGTCGGCCTGACGGGCTGCCCGCTCCCGGAAACGCCCGACAACGGCACCGACAACGGCACCGACAACGGGACCGACAACGGGACGGATAACGGCACGGACAACGGGACGGATAACGGCACGGACGCGACCGTCGATCCGGCCGAATTCACGGCCGCCGACGCCGTGCGCGGCGGGTTGCTCTACGACAAGTGGTGGGCGGTGGTTGGTGTGGAGGCGCCCACGGACGACCACGCCCTTTGGGCGACGCGACCTGATCTGGAGTCAAACGCTCGCACCGGCGCGGATACATGGCGCTGCAAGGAGTGCCACGGCTGGGACTACAAAGGCGTGGACGGCGCATACAGTGGCGGTAGTCACCGCACGGGGTTTGCGGGCATCTTCGAAACTGACGCCACCGCTCAGGAGACGTTTGACGACATCAAGGATACGCACGGGTTCGGGGAGGCCGGTCTCGCGGATCCGGAGATTTGGAACCTCGCCAAGTTCGTACTCGAAGGACAAATCGACACGGACGCGATCATTGCGGACGGAGCGTTTATCGGCGACGCCGACGCCGGTCAAGCCACTTTCGATGCGACCTGTTCCGTCTGCCACGGTGCCAACGGGCTGTCGATTCCTCCGGGCGGTCCGGATGATTTTGACGCGTTCGTCGGCTTTCTGTCGAACGACAACCCCGCGGAATTCCTGCACAAGGTACGATTCGGCCAGCCCGGCACCGGAATGCCGGCGCAGTTTGCGGTTCTGACGGTCGAAGGCGCTGGCGATCTGGCGGCCTACGCACAGACGCTGCCCGAGACGGCCGAGTAGATACGGTCGTTCCCAAGGTCGGTATTTCCCACGGCATGGGTATGCTTTGCACACATTTGTGCTTAGCATGCCCATGCCGTGTTGTTTTGATGATCGGAGAACTGTGATGCCGTCACCTTGCCGAATGTTGCTCGTTGTGCCGATGGTGTCGTTGGCTTTGCTCGGCTGTGCTCAGCCGTTTCACGTGCGCGCGACCGACTATCAACTGCGCGTCGAACTCGACCCCGCCGAACACAAACTTGTCGGTCGCGCGGACATTACCTTTCGCCCGATTCCGGACCGAGCGATTCCCGAGGGCGAGGTCTGGGTGGCGCTCGACCTGAATCGCGACCTCGAGATCGCCAGCGTCGACGTCCAGGGTGCCGAACTGAAGCGCGTCCGGAAGTCGCGCCCGCTGTATGCTCCCAAGCATCACAAGAAGGTGAAGCCGATCTACCGGTCACACAAGCTGTATCTCGACGGCGTATCCGATGAAATTAGGGTGGCGGTCACGTACGAGGGGAAGCTCGAACAGGACGTCGCGTCCGGCGAGAAGGCGGGCGAGATACACAACTTCGAGGTCTCCGCCCATATCGCCCCGGAGGGTACGTACCTGTCGCCCGGTGGCCACTGGTACCCGACGCCGAGTATTGAGGATCAGGACACGCTCGACCCCGATCTTCTCCTCGCCTCGTGGTCACTCGAGACCGATCGAATCCCCGAGTACGAACTCGTCGCCAGCGCCCAGCGCGTCGACTCCGGGCCGGGGCGCTACGGCTGGCGGAGCCCTCACGATCTCACCGGCGTCGTGCTCACCGGCGGACCGCATCAGGTGTGGTCGCGCAAGGTCGGCGACATCGACGTTCGCGTGCATCTCAAGAAGTCCGACGACGCCGAGGGGCAGGCCGACAACGAGACCGTCGCGCAGAAGTACCTCGACCGAACCGCGGAGTACATCGAGCGTTACGAATCGCTGCTCGGACCGTTTCCGTACGAGCAATACACGATCATCGAGAACTTCTTCAGTTCGGGTTTCGCGTTCCCCATGATGACGCTGTTCGGTCCGGTGGTGATGCACATGGGGGACAACTCGTTTCGCCACGGCTACCTCGATCACGAACTGGTCCACAGTTGGTGGGGCTGCGGTGTCGAGGTTGACCCGCGCGACGGAAACTGGTGCGAAGCGCTCACCAGCTACTGCACGAATTACTACGGTTTCATAGACGAGGGAGACTTAGAGGGCGCGCGGAAGAAGCGGCGCGACCAATCGAACTTCCTCAGCCGCGTCAAACCGGAACACGACAAGCCGGTCGGCACGTACGGTTTGAAGGACGGCGCCGGTCGGGGCATCGCGTACAGCAAGGGGGCGGCCGTCTTTCACATGATCGCCCGAGAAATCGGGCAGGACAATTTCTGGTCCGCCTGCCGGCGCGTGACCGAGCGGTACGACGGCAAGCACGCCAGTTGGACCACGCTGAAGGATGCCTTCGAGGAAGCGAGCGGACAGAACCTCGACGACTTCTTCGCCCAGTGGGTGAACGGTGCCGGTGCGCCGACGCTGGAGTTGAAGGAGGCGGCCTACGATGCTTCGAGCGGCGAATTGGCCGTTGTGATCGATCAGGGGGAAAAGGCGTTTTCGATCTCGGTTCCGCTACGCATCCGCTATGAGGATCGCGAGGAAGACGTGGTCGTGCGCATCTCGGAGTCGCTGCAGACCGTCGCGGTCGCGGCCAGCGGGTCGCCGGTCGCGATTGAACTCGATCCCGACTACCACGTGTTCAGGAAGCTGCACAAGTCCGAGATCATGCCGACCACCGCGACCACCAAGTCGGGCAAGGGACTGATGATTGTGTTTCCGCCGGGTGATCGTCTCGATGCCTACAAGACCGTCGCCGAGAGCTTCGAGGCGCCCGTCAAGAAGAAGAAAGACGGCGCGGTGTCGACCGTTCCGGCTGACGACAGCCTGGCACCCGAGAAGCTGTCCGCCGGCGGTGTCCTGATCCTCGGTGACGCTGTGCGGCACCCTGCTGTCCAGGAGTTGCTCGCTCGCACGGAGTCACCCGTCCGTTGGATTGACGGTGGTTTCGCGATCGGCGATCGGTCGTTTACGGACCCGGGGCACGCCGTCCTATTCACGGTGCACCACCCTGACACCCCGGATGACGGGATCACCGTGTACGCCGGAAACAGCGAGGACGCCTTGACCAACGCCGCGATCCTCGGTTACTACGCGAACAGCCTGCTTGTTTTTGAAGCGGAAGCGGGCCGGCGCGCCGAGGTCATTGTGCGACAGGATTTCGAATCGCACCAACGCGTCGAAGTGCTCGCCACCAACTGAACGGAATCGCAGTCGCCAGGATCCGATGTAGCGTCGCCCCTTGTGGGCGGCGAGTGCGGCGCGCGCGCCAAGCTGCGGGAGGCTTCGCGTTTCCCCGCAGCGGACGTCGCGTTGTGTTCTCGTTACCCACGAGGGGTAACGCGACAAATGGGTTGTGGTCTGCAGCGCAACGCTGCGTCGCCTGCGACCGCAGGTCGGACGCCGGCTACGACCCCTTCACTTCGATCCGCCGTGGCTTGACGTCGTCCGACTTGGCCAGCTTGATCGTGAGCACGCCGTCCTTGAGCGACGCTTCGACCGAATCCTCGTTTACGCCGGCGTCGATCTTGAACGATCGCGAGAACCTTCCAACGCGCCTCTCGGTGATGTGGTAGTTCTCACCCTCGCGCGTCTCTTCGGACTTGCGCTCGCCGCTCAGCGTCAGCAACCCGTTCTCAAACGTGACGTCGATGTTGTCGCGCTCGAAGCCCGGCACGTCCGCGTCAACGTAGTAGAATCCCGCGTCCTCGCGGACGTCGACGTCGACACACAGGTCATCTTCGACACCGCCAAACGCTCGATCCAACGCACGCATCGGGTCGAACCCCCATCGCGTTGCCAGAGGTGACCCCATTCGCTTCGTCAAATACACTGGTAACATCATGCACCTCCATTCTTCTCGAAGGCCCTCAAAGAGCCGGTTTTCACTTTCCTCGTGCTTACCATCAAGCAACTCCCGTGCCATGGGTCGGCATTATCGTAAAGGATGAATTCACAACGGGTTACGGCGAATCCTGCAGACTCTCGCCGCTGTTCGGAACTGTCAAAGTGGCGGCCGTTTCCGCCGTGATTCGACGTAACACTTTGTCGCATAACATGTTACAATCTGCCATGTCAAATGGGCGCTCCTTGGAAACGTGGATGATGATGAGTGTCGGACCCTTGCACTTTGTGTTTGTTCTGGGCTGCACCGGTTGCGGCAAAGGGGCCGTGGCGCGCGCGCTGGCGGAGCACGTCGATGCAGAGATTCTCAGTGTCGACTCGATGAAGGTCTACCGGCGTATGGACATCGGCACGGCCAAGCCGTCCCGCGAGGCGCGAAGCACTGCGCGACACCATCTGATCGATGTCGTCGAGCCGTCGGAGGAGTTTTCTCTGGCGCGCTATCTGGTTTCCGCGGAGTCGGCAGCGGCGGACATCGTGTCGCGCGGCAAGACGGTCCTCGCGGTGGGCGGAACGGCCATGTACATCAAGGGTTTGAGCGAGGGGATTTTTGAAGGGCCGTCCGCGGATCCGGCCTTGCGGGAGCGGCTCCACCGGCGAGCCGAGGCGGACGGGCTGGACGCATTGCATGGTGATCTGGTTTGCGTCGATCCGGAGGCGGCGGAGCGCATCCATCGCAACGACCTCCGGCGGATGGTCCGCGCGCTTGAGGTCCATGAATTGACCGGCACGCCCATTACCGCCCTGCAAACGCAATGGGACCGCCAGCGAACGAAGCACCGATGCACGTTCATCGGTCTGAGGCGCGATCTGGCGGAGCAGAACCACAGGACGAATACACGCGTCAAGCGCCTCATCGAACTTGGTTGGATCGACGAGGTGAAGTCGCTCCTTGCGGAGTCGCCGCCTCTGGGAAGCACGGCGCGGCAGGCGACCGGCTATCGTGAACTCATCGAACACGTTTCGGGAAACTTGGCCCTTGAAGATGCGGTCGAAATGATCAAAATCTCGACAAGGCGACTCGCCAAGGCGCAACGCACCTGGTTCAAGCGTTTTCGCGAGACCGCCTGGTTCGATGTCGCTGCCGAGGAGACCGCCGCGCAGGTTGCGTCGCGCGTGTTCGATCGGTGGAATGAACTATGCTGCACGTAACCGAAATCACCAACTGGGCGGTCGACCTCATCGGAGTCAAGAAGACGTACGCTCGGAAGATCCAGGCGTTGCGCGGGGTGAACATCCAGGTCGGTCGCGGCGAGATCTTCGGTTTGCTCGGACCCAACGGCGCCGGCAAGAGCACGCTGGTCAAGATCATGATGACGCTGGTGCATCCCGACGTCGCGCACGGAACCGTGCTCGGTCGCCCGCTGGGCAATCGGAAAAAACGCGCCGTGATGGGCTTTCTTCCCGAGCAATCGCAGTTCCCGCCGTATCTGACCGCCCGGCAGACGCTCGACTATTACGGCGCGCTGGCCAAGGTGCCCGCGCAGAAGCGCCGGGAGCGGTCCGACAGCCTGCTCGGTCGAGTCGGTTTGGAACAGTGGGTTGATACCCGGGTCAGCCAATACTCCAAGGGGATGCTGCGCCGGCTCGGGTTGGCCCAGGCGCTGATCAACGATCCCGAGCTGATCGTGCTCGACGAGCCCACCGATGGATTGGACCCCATCGGTCGTCGCGAGGTGCGCGCGTTGCTCACGGAGCTTCGCCGGGCGGGCAAGACCGTCTTCATCAACTCGCACCTGCTCAGTGAGGTGGAAATGGTGTGCGATCGTGTGGCCATCCTCAACCAGGGGCTGGTTGCGCGGCAGGGGACGTTGTCGGAGCTGACCGAACACACCATGGAGTACCGGATCGCCACGACGGTCGAGGCGAGCGCGTTGCGTGAAGAGGTCGAACGACTCGGCGGCAGCCTTCAGGACGGGCATATCGTGGTTAGCGGGCGCGATGCGAAGGTCGTTAACGAGATTATCGATCTTCTGCGATCGCGGGACTATTCCATCGAGTCAGTCGAGCCGCGGCGTTTCAGCCTGGAGGATGTGTTTGTCGAGATCATCGGTGACGCTGCGGGCTCGGTCGGCGCGCCGCCCGTCGTCGCTCGAAAGGCGTGATATGAGTTTCAAAGCGTCAAGCTGGTCCACCCGGTCGACGCTTCCCCCGGGTGTGACCGTTCTTTGTGGCATCGTGGGTCAGACACAAGGTAGGGCGGGTTTTACCCGCCGCAATCGCGCAAGAAGGCGGGTGAAACCCGCCCTACCCGTGGCATGCCACAATCGTTGGTCACACCCGCTTCCCCCAAGGTCGCTCCGTGTTCTCTGTGTCCTCTGTGGTTCAAACGGCGCACGCAAGCGACCCGCCCGGTAAGGAGCCGTTTCATGCAACTACTGGCGATCGTGATCGACTCATTTCGGGACGCCAAAGATCGGAAGATCTTCTGGATCATGATTATCATCAGCGTGATGATCGCCACCTCGATGGCGTGCGTCGGTTTCAATGACCAGGGGGTGGACGTCCTGTTCGGCACGTGGACGCACGCCACGCCGGAGTGGTCGGCCGGCAGCGAGGAGCTCGCGGCCAACGTCGCCGCGGTGGCCATCGAGGTGATCGCGGACAACTACTTGGGTTGGATCGGGATGGTCATGGCGCTGGTTGCGACGGCGGCGGTGTTCCCGTCTCTGATGGAGCACGGGCACATCGATATTACGGCGTCAAAGCCGCTTGCGCGCTGGCAGTTGTTCCTCGGTCGCTATCTGGGGGGCATGGTGTTCATGCTGGTGCAGGCCGTCGTGTTCGTGGGGCTGACCTTCCTGGTGATGGGCGTGCGTTGGGGCTGCTGGACCTGGTCCTACTTCTGGCTCGTTCCCTTGATCGTGCTGATGTTCAGCTATTTGTTTGCCTTCAGCGCGTTGTTCGGCGTGTGGACGCGGCGGAGCATGACGTCGCTGATGCTGACCATGATGGCGTGGTTCGTGCTGTTCTCGGTGCAGTCGACACACGCGCTGCTGGAGGCCAATCCGGAATGGGACAAGACGGGCGTGTGGCGTCGCACCGCGGCCGGGCTGCACTGGGTGGTGCCGAAGACCCAGGATATCACGGTGATCGCCGGCAAGCTGGTCGGTGCCAAGTCGATCGTCGAGGTGATCCCGCTGGAGGAGGCGGCCGAAACCGAACGCGAGCGGGAGGAATTCCGCCATGCGGTTGAGGGGCAGCGAAACCTGGTCGCCGAGTTGAACCCGGGCGCGTCGATCGGGTCGTCGCTGGCTGCGGAGCTAGCGATTATCCTGCTGGCGGTCCGGCTGTTCAGTCGCCGTGATTTCTAGATCGTGAACGCGCCGCGCATTACGTACGTGATTACCGATCTGCACACCGGCGGAGTCCCGCTGCACCTGCTGCGGCTGGCGACGGGGGTACGCGATCGGGGGTACGATCCGAGTGTCATAAGTCTGGCACCCGGTGGCGCGGTGGCGGAGCAACTACGCAGCCGGGACATCCCGGTGTATTCCTGCGACGCCGGTGGCGCGCGAGATCTGCCCGCGATATGGCGTCTGGCGCAACACCTTCGGCGTTTGCAGCCGGACGTCGTGCATGCGTTTCTGTTTCACGCAAACGTTGCGTCGCGTTTCGCGATTCGCCTTGCCGGTGTGTCGCCGCGACGGCTTGTTTGCGAGATTCAGACGGTCGAAGTCGAACGCCGCTGGCACCTTTGGGTCGGCGGCCTGACGCACGCAATGGGCTACTGCGTTGTTGGAAACTCGCCTTCCGTTGTCGAGCACCTCGAGCGCCGAGCACACATGTCGCCGGAGCGGCTGCGGTGCATTCCGGGTGGTGTCGACGTCGATCGAATCGACGATGCCGTCGCGACGAAGCGAAGCGACATCGCGATTCCGGAGGGGCGTTCGATCGTGTTGTGGGTCGGCCGCCTCGATCCCGTGAAGGGGCTGAAAACGCTGATTGACGCGTTTGCGACCGTGGTGTCGGAGTGCGATGCATCGCTGGTGTTGGTTGGCGACGGGGATGACGAACAAACGGTGCGACGCAGCGTCGAACGGAATCGTCTTGGTGACCGCGTACACTTGCTCGGCCGGCGAGACGACGTCGCGGGGTTGTTGAAGCTCGCCGACGTCTTTGTGCTGCCGTCTCTTACCGAGGGAATGCCCAACGCACTGCTCGAAGCGATGGCCGCGGGTCGCGCGGTGGTTACGACCGATGTTCCGGGGTGCCGTGACCTTGTCACTCACGAGCAAACGGGCCTTGTGGTCGAACCGGGAAACGCGGCGCAACTGTCCGCGGCCATCGTCCGGCTCCTGCGTGATCGCGGGTTGGCGGACCGCCTCGGCCGTTGCGCTGAGAAGCACGTCCGCAGCGATTATTCGCTCAATAGGTGCATCGATCGCTACGTCGCCTTGTATCGCGAGGTTACGTCGGAAGTGCCATAGTGTGGCACTTCCGGTCCCCGAGGCGGACCAACGCCCCCCTTCGTCCAATGTTCGGTAAATGATAGGTGTTTTTCGCGAGCGTCGCCTGCCGCCTCGCTCGGCGGTTCAGCGTGCTCGCGGTCGTGCGGGCGACAGGTTGTTGTTGTTCGGGCGGGACCCACAATCCCTGGGTGGGTTGCCTCATTCCCAAGTTACTGCACAAATTCCCATGAATACGCTTGCTAGTGGGGTGAAGTGGGTTAAGATCCCACGCATGGCTGGAACGAAGCGGCCAATTGGTGCAGATGCGGCGATTCAGAATGATCTTTACCGACGCCCACGAGCGGAGCATCGACGACAAGCACCGGCTGCAGATCCCGGCGCCATATCGCAATGCGTTGGATCCGGATCGGCAGGGCGCGGTGCTGTACGTTGCGCCGGGGGAGCGGTCGAACACGCTGTCGGTGTACCCGGAGAAGTACTTCGAGGAGAAGGTCGCGACGATGCGGACGGACGAGGTTCCGGGCAGCGACGCGCTGGATTTCGAGCAGATGTTCTTCTCGGTTGCGAGCCGGGTGGAGATGGACAAGCAGGGGAGGCTGGTCTTGCCGGAACGGCAGTTGGCAATGACCACGGTGGGGAAAGAGGTGTACGTCACGGGCGCGCACTATCGGTTGGATGTGTGGAACAAGGGGGACTACGAGGAATTCATCCGGGAAGTGGAGTCCCGGCGGAGCAAGCTGACGTACTTTCTGCGGTCAGCCGGCCGTGGCGGCGCGACGGATCGCGACGTGGAGGCCGGCAAATGAGGCCGCAGGCAAGCGTGGGACGGCTGATGCACGGACGCGGCGGCCTCCCACTCCATTTTGAACGAGAACTGGTGCAGGGGAAGGAAGTGACATTCGCACCGCTTGCGGCCGTTGAAGCGAAAGGAATCGCCGGGTCGCGGGTCAGGGAATCCGGGTGGGAAGGTCTGTCCGTGGATGGTTTCAGAAGTTCGACACATGTGGTCCTCTCGAGGAGGACAGTGTCACGGGTGTCGGTCGGTCGTTCGTTCAATCGAGGACGTTGCTCGCGTTCGGAGGTTGGAAACGAGACGGATCGGTGGGTTTACCCGCATGCCCGGGGTGCAATAGTGTCAATGTGGATACCGTCAAACGGGCGAACCATGCGTGCCACGCTCGGGACCCTTCGGGGGCGGGGACGTTGCCAAGGATGGATGGCGTTGCCCCCGTGTTGGTGCGAGGAAGGGAGCGGTGTCGGAGTACGATGAGCGGCACATTCCGGTTCTCCCCGGTCCGGTGATGGATCTTCTGGCACCGGCGCCCGGGGAGGTGGTGGCCGACGTGACGGTCGGGCTTGGCGGCCATGCACGGATGTTCGCGGAAGCGATAGGACCAGAGGGCGTGATGATCGGGCTGGACGTTGATGCTGACAACCTCGCGACGGCCCGCAGTCGCCTCAGTGGTATGCCGTGCAAGGTTTTGCTGGAGCACGAGAACTTCATCGACTTCGACGATGTGCTGAGCGAACATGACGTTGCAGGCGTAGATGTGCTATTCGCCGACTTGGGCATCAGTTCGCTGCAGTTGGATGACGCGGATCGGGGGTTTTCGTTTCGGCGGGAAGGGCCTCTCGATATGCGTCTGGACCGCCGGTTGGGCAGGCAGGCGGTCGACATCGTGAACTCGATGCGCGAAGACGAGTTATCCGATCTGATCTACTTCAACTCTCAGGAGCGGTTTAGCCGTCGCATCGCCAAGCGCATCTGTCAGGTACGCCGTGAGGGTCGCATCACGACGACGACGAAGCTGGCTGAGGTGGTGTGCGGCGCGTTGGGTGTGAATCCGGATTCTCGTAAGAGCAAGATTCACCCGGCGACTCGCGTTTTCCAGGCGTTTCGCATCGCGGTGAATGACGAATTGGGCGCGCTGGGGACGCTGCTGCAGAAGGCCGCGGTGTGGCTTAACCCGGGCGGGCGGTTCGGTGTGATTGCATTTCATAGCCTTGAAGACGGTCTGGTGAAGCGCGATTTCCGCGAGCGGAAGAACGAGGGCGTGTACGAACTGGTGACCAAGCGTCCGGTGATTGCTCAGCCGGAGGAGCGCGAGGTGAATCCGCGTTCGAGAAGTGCGAAGCTGCGCGTCGCGCGGCGCATCGGCGGGGAGGGCGGTTTGATGGACTGACGCGCGGCGCCGGGCGGACGGGCGCATCCCATTCGGTGTGGCATGCCCACGCTCGCGTGGGCATGCTTCGACAACCCGCAAACGCATGGCCACGCAAGCGTGGCCATGGCACCCGACGTTCCGCCCGTTTTGGGGGCCATGCCGGGCGGATCGAGAAAGGAGACTTGGGCGATGGCGGTTGAGACGAAGATCGGGCTTGTTGTGGGTCTGGCGTTCATCGTGTGTTTCGGCGTGATACTGTCGCATCGCGGGAGCGGCGATCGGTTGAGCACGGATGTCGCATTGGATCTTCTGAACCGCCAGCGAGCGTCCGCCGCCGATGTCCAGCCGCCGCGATTCGACACGATCACTCGTCGAAATCCGGGTGACAGCCGCACGATCAGCGCCTTGCCCAACCGAAACGTACCGACGGAGCGTCCTCCCGCAATGCCGCGCGGTGACACTGGCGTGAACCGTGTCGACACAGCGACCGCCCCAGGCGGATCGGCGGAGCGTACGCCGAACCGTGTCGCGCGGGGTGGCGGTCGGGTGACCGAGGCTCCGCCGACGGTGCCGTCGTCGTCGGGTGAGGACGCGGCGCATCCGCTCTACGAGTCGCTGTTCGGCGGGGATGAGCCGGCTGACGAGCCGGAGGGACCTCAGGAGGCGGTGAAGCCGCTGACGCCCAAGCCTGCGGCGACGCCCGCGACGCGTCCGCCCGGGCGGCGGAAGTTGTCTGAGCCCGAGCAACCGCGGCGGTACGTGGTCAAGCAGGGCGACACGCTGTGGGCGATCGCGGAGCGTCTGTACGGCACCCGTTCGAAGGCACTGGTCGAAGCACTGTTCGCGGCGAATCGCGGTGAGATGGGCTCGGCGGACGCGCTGCGGGTGGGGATGCGTCTGACGATTCCGCCGGCCGGCAACGTCGCGGCGCCGGCGGTCGGGCAGCGTGTGTCCGCGCGGGGGCAACGGGTCACGGGTCCGGTTCGCTTCTATCAGGTTCAGAGCGGCGATCGTTACACGACGATTGCGGCGCGATTGCTGGGCGAAAAGAGGCGGTGGAAAGAGCTGTATGAGTTGAACAAGGACATTTTTCCGGATGCCGGGCGAATTCGGCCGGGCGTGCGAATTCGTCTGCCGGCGACGGTGCTGGCGGATGCCGGCTGAGTGGAATCATGACGGTCGTGCGTGGTCTGTATTTACTGGTGTTCTTCGGTGTTCTGGCGATCGTCGTCATCGAGATGAGGACCGAGCAGGCGCGGGTCGCGGCGAATGTCGAATCGCTGCAGCGGCGGCGCGTGGCGCTTCGGCGGGAGGCGTGGACGTTGCAGATGGAGATCAGTCAACTGCGGGCGCCGCACCGGATCAGCGAGCGGATCGCGTATTGGTCACTGGAGTTGAACGAGCCGCGTCCGCCGAGTGAGTCGAGCGCGGCGGAGCGCATGTTGGCGGTACGTTAGTGCGGTGTCGGGCGGCGTTTGAGGGGTGCGGGGAAAGATCGCTCCCCTGCGGGTCGCCGCTAAACGTGCCGCGCTGCGCGACATCGTGCGGCGCGATCCAGCAATCACTGCTCAAGAGCAGTGGCACACGCGCGAACTCAAGCGTGACGCCGCAGTAGTAAGGAGTCGTGGCGAGTGGAAGCGCGGTACGCCGACCAGGATCGCGGAATGATGGCTGTTGGCGGGGCGGTCCTGGTCGGCATTTGTTTTCTGTTCGCGTTTCTCATTGCACGTCTGGTTCACATCAACACGAGCTTGTCTCCGAAGCTCCGCACGCTGGTGACCGCGCAGCAGACGGGTCGGAGCGTGGTTCCGGCGCGGCGCGGTTGCATTCTCGACTCGGGGGGGCGAATCATCGCGGGGACGCGCCCGCGACCGAGCGTTTTCGCGGACCCATCTTTGATTGAGGATTTCGAGGGTCTGGCGCGGCGGTTGTCGCCGGCGTTGCGGCTGCCGGCCGGCTTGATCGAGCAAACGCTTCGCGAAAACGTGTCGCGACGGTTCTGCTGGTTGTCCCGGCGAGTTGATCCGGAAGTCGCGGCGGGGGTGGAAGCACTCAAGTGCGATGGCATCGGCACGCGCGACGAGTCTCAACGCTACTACCCGATGGGTGCGATGCTGGGCTCGACGTTGGGGATCGTGGGGGCGGACGGCGACGGGCTCGAGGGTCTGGAGCAGTTCTACGATCGGCATATGCGGGGCAGCGATGGGCATCATGTCGCAATTTTCAACGGGCGGAAAACGAAACGGCGTCCGATCTGGCGCGACGCCGGCGGCTGCTCGTCCGCGGAAGACGGCGGGCACGTGGTGCTGACGGTGGACCTGGTCATCCAGAGAATCGTGGCGCGGCATCTGCGTGAGACGGTGGACGAGTTCGAAGCGGAGTCCGGGGTGGCGCTGGTCATGGAGCCTTCGACGGGGGCGATACTGGCGATGGCGCAGTTTCCGACGTTCGACCCGGGGCGGTATGGCGAGGTCTCGCGCGAGGAGCGGCGGAATCGATGTGCTTGCGAGGTACTGGAGCCCGGCAGCACGTTCAAGCCGTACGTTGCAAGCGGGGCGCTCATCGCGGGAGTAGTCGACGTCGATGAGGAGATCTTCTGTTACAACGGAGTGCATCGGATCGGGCGGCGTACGTTGCACGACTCTTCGCCGCACGGCAATCTCACCTTCGCGGGGATCGTGGCCAAGAGCAGCAACATCGGGATGGGGATCATCGCGGAGCGGATGGGGAACGCGGCGATCCACCGGACGGTGCGCGCGTTCGGGTTCGGGTCGCGGACGGGGTTGAGGTTTCCCGGGGAGGCGGCGGGTCTGGTGCTTCCCTTGCGGGAGTGGAGCGTGTACTCCACGCGGTCGGTGCCCATGGGGCACGAGATCGCGGTGACTCCGCTGCAGTTGGTGACGGCGTTCTCCGCGATTGTGAACGGTGGCACGCTCCATCGCCCGCGGCTGGTGCGGGCGTTGCTGGATGCGCGCGGCGAGGTCGTGGAGTCGTTCGATCGCCCGGAGGTCGTTCGGCGTGTCTTGCCGGCGGACGTAGCCGAGTACATGAGCAAGGATATCCTGGTGGGCGTCGTGAAGAACGGCGGCGGCAAGACGGCC
>JAJDDR010000317.1 GCA_029260255.1 Phycisphaerae bacterium | reverse complement strand
CTTCTTGCGCTTTGCCGCCATGTCCCCGATTGTGCGCGATTGGCGGCGCGAGCGCAAGTAAAGTGTGGCGCGAATTCGTGGCGGCGAGCCGTCAGTCAAGGGTTCCTATGCACAACGCAATCTGAGTGCCGAACACTATTGGGTAGTCGCCGTTAAGGTTGTACCCGTAGACGTTCGACCCGGTGTGACCGGACGTGGGGTCGCCGTTGTTCGATCCGCCGCCGGTGGGCTGACCGTACTCCCATTGACCCTCGGTGGTCCATCCGGGATCGACCTCCATATCAAAACTGTGAATCGCCTGCCGGCCGCCGACCGCCACCGAGACAATGGCGATCTCGGAGTCCCCGCCGGTGGGCGGGCTGCCGCCGTCGCCGGCGAGAAACTGAAACGCGTCGGGACCGCCGTACCAAGCGTCGGGCACGAATTCCACGATGCCGTCGTTGCCCGCGAGGATGTACGGCAGCGAGGTGATCGTGTCGCCGCCGGGATCTTTCAGCGTCGCGTGTTCGGGAAGCGACATGATCGTGTAGGTCATCGCGCCCGGCGGATCGGGCAGGCCGTCGTCGATGGCGATGAGCTGGATCGGCGTGGTCGCGTTTACCTCCGCGGTCACCGCGTAGTCGGTGGTGACCGGGGCGTGTTCTCCGCAGGGGAGCAGTTCGCTCAAATCCGTTTCCTCGAAACCGGGCACCACGCCCGTCCCGGCGGACAATCCCGTCAGCCCGTCGGCAACGCCGATCTCGAGCAAGCTGATCCCGATCCGGCCGTCGAAATACATCTCGATCTGGAAGGTGTTGAGGTTCTCGTCGTGGAAAAACTCGGGCACGTTTTCCCAACTCACAGCCACACGGTCGGCGAGCAACTTCCATGAGACCGTTCCGCCTTCGGATGGCTCGATAAAATCGAACAACCCGGAGATCCTCGGCTGATTGAAATGGTGCGGCAACGTGTCGAAGAACTCGTCGTCCCCCGATTCAAACGTCACGTACCCGTGCGCGCCGACGTAGAACATGGAATAGGAAACGCCGTAGAGGGTCACCATCTTGTCGGAGGGCAGCGGGACACCGACAAAGTCGACGTTGGCGAGATTCAGCACGTTCCCGCCGGTTGGGTCGGTGGGCAGCGCCAGGAT
The DNA here is from genome assembly GCA_029260255.1 of Phycisphaerae bacterium. Classification (GTDB taxonomy): domain Bacteria; phylum Planctomycetota; class Phycisphaerae; order UBA1845; family UBA1845; genus OFTM285. The sequence goes on along the minus strand of JAJDDR010000317.1, from coordinate 1,419 downwards.
ATCATCGTTGCACGGTGCGTAGATGTCCGCTGATCCATCGGGCGTGAACAGAAGCGACTGGAAGTCCATATCGTTGTCGTTGTCCGAGAAGTACTCGGTGTAGTAATTGGGAATCTCCGGCGTTACGAACGAGTGACAGTTGCCGTCATTGTCGTACGTCGCGGCGTTGGTCCACGCATCCACGACGTCGATGGCGAAGAAGTAGGTCGTCGTACCACTCAAGCCGGTCAGCGGAATGGCGAACGTCGTCGTCAGCGACGTCTCGCTCGCCGCCCAGGTCAGCGCGTCGCAAGACAATCCGTAACGCACGGTGGCGGTCGCGGGTTCATCGGTCACGAAGGACACCGTCGCGCCGAACGGTCCGGGAACGGCCACCTCAACTTCGGAAACTACCGGCGGGTTGCAATCGACGTCCGCCTCGTCGGTCACAGTGATATCGAGACCGCCGAGACCGTTGTCGCTGTCGACGTAGCGCGCAGTGACCGCGTCGGCGTGACCAACCAGAAGAACGCCGGAGCCGTCAGCCGCGCTGAGCGCGATGGACCCCTCAAACACGCCGGTATCAGGACCGGTTTCGTTGAGCAGGACGGACTCGCCACCCGGCTCCGAGTCGGATTGCACGAACACCGTCACACTCTCGGCCGTGCCGCCATCAGTGTTCAAGCCGCAGTCGTTGACCACCACCAGCGCGGTCGACGTGCAGATATACGTCTGGCGGTCCAGCTCGATTCGGCCCTGCTGCGGGAACGGCACGTCGCACGCGTCGGGCACACCGTTGCGGTTGCAGTCCTGACAAGCGGAGTCGCCGGGATCGCAGTCCGCTATGTCGCAGGCATCCGCAGCGCCGTTGCCGTTGCAGTCCGGTTCGCAATCGTCCGGCATGCCGTTGACGTTGCAGTCGACGGCGCCGCCGCAGCCGGGAACGTCGCACGATCCACCGGTTGCGCCACAGTCGAGATCGCACGCGTCGAGCACGTCGTTGAAGTTGCAATCCAACCCCGCTGCGTATGCGTTGATCACGCCGTACCCTCGGACGAAGCTCGGATCGTGCGTTCCGCTCGCGACGAACCCGGCGGCCGTGCGAATCAGCGCGTTGCGCATCTCGTCGACGGTCCAGTCGGGATGGGCGTCTACCAGGCACGCGACCGCACTGGTCACCAGCGGCGCCGAGGCCGAGGTCCCGGACACGGAGTTGTACGTCGTGGTGTCGTTGGCCGAAATCGTAAACGTGCCGACGCCGCGGGCCAGCAATTCCGGCTTGACGCGACCGTCGGCCGACGGACCGTCCGAACTGAACGACGAGATGGCTCCCGCCTCATCCACGGCGCCGCACGCGAGGACCTGAAACGCGTCGGACGGTGCCAGCAGGTGCGAGGTCGTCGGATCGGCGTCGTTGCCGTTGTTGCCCGCGGACGTACA
>JAJDDR010000316.1 GCA_029260255.1 Phycisphaerae bacterium | reverse complement strand
TAGACGAACGCGCAGATGCCGAGGAAGTTGGGGATCATGAAGCGCGTGAGGAAACCGATCGAGGACCAGGTGTAGAGGCGTTTGACGACCTTGGTGTTCTCGGCGGCGCAGGCGCGCATGACCGCTGTCTGCCAGACGGCGCACGATACGATCCCAGCGGTGAAGATCATCCAGACAACGTATTCGATGCCGAATCCGTCGGCATGAAACGGATCGAACCCCGCGTCACCCTTGAGGGTTGCGACCGTCTCGACGATGGACTCCCAGCCGAGGGACCGTACGGAAAACACGCAGGCCGCGAGCAGTCCAAAAGCCAGGACGACGAACTGAACGTAGTCCGTGGTGACGACGGAGATCATGCCGCCGAGAATCGTGTAGACCAGCACCAGCCCGAGCAGGACGGACATGACGATTCTCAGTTCGGTTTCGGAGGTCAGCCCGGTCAGTGCGGAGACGAAGATCGTTCCGGCTTTGAGGAACAGGCCCATGTTGAGGATGCCGGCGAGCGCGAGAATGAGACCGCCCAGCACGCGGACGCCGCGTCCGAAGCGTCTCTCGTAGAACTCGGGAATGGTCATGACGCCCGCTTCGCGGAGCGGCACAACGATGAACCCGGTCATGCCGACAAGCAGCGCGACGACACCCGCGACCAAACCGATGTGGAACGCAGCGAACCCGCCGGTGAACCCCTTCTGCGCGGCGTACATGACGGTGACCAGGCCGAGCTCGCTGCCGATCATGGTGGCGATTCCCAGGCACGATCGCAGTGCGCGCCCGGCGACGACGTAGTCGGCCATGGTGGAGACGAATCGATTGGCGTAGAAGCCGATCAGCAGTGACCCGAGGAGGTACACGCCGACGATGACCCAGTCGAGGGTCGCGAAGTTGGATTGCAGGCCGATGGTGTCGAGGCCCATTGGCGGATTTCCATCGAATGGAGTGTTTCGCGTGTGAGAGGGTGCGGTGCGGATGATCGCGTGTCAAGGAGACGTGCCGTACAATTCGCGCGGAGGCGAGTGGACCGCGCTTGCGGATCGAGGTTGATGATGGTGCATGAGTTCGTAGCCGGGGCGCTGTGTGTGATGGCAGCGTCGGTGTCGCCGATGGCGCGGGGGGCGGAGTCTCTTCACATTGTCCCTCGGCCTGCGCAAGTGGAGGCTGGTGCGGGCGCGTTTCGGATCACGCCGACGACGTCGATTGTCGTCGTGCCGGGGTCGCCCGAGCTTCGCACCGTGGGGGCGTATCTGGCTGAAGGGCTGAGGCAATCGGCGGGGTACGGTCTCGCCGTCACGGTTGGTGATGGAGAATCCGTGCCGGATGGCGCGATACTGCTGACGACCGAGGGTGCGCGAGGATCGATGGGTGATGAGGGGTACGCGCTGACGGTCGAGGCGGCGCGGGTGGTGGTGCGTGCGCCAACGGCGGGCGGGCTGTTTTACGGCGTGCAGACGATTCGGCAGCTCGTATCGCCCGGCGAGAGCGCGGCGCGTTCGATTCCGTGCGTGCGCGTCGTGGATGCTCCGCGATATCGCTGGCGCGGCATGCTGTTGGACTGCTGCCGGCACTTCATGACCAAGGCGTTCGTCAAGCGGTATATCGATCTGCTGGCCTATCACAAGATGAACGTGTTGCACTGGCATCTGACCGAGGACCAGGGTTGGCGGATAGAAATCAAGAAGTACCCGAAGCTGACGGAAATCGGTGCGTGGCGCGGCGCGGGCGATGCGAAACACGGCGGATTCTACTCGCGCGGGGACATCAAGGAGATCGTCGCCTATGCGGCGAGCCGGCATGTGACGGTCGTGCCGGAGATCGAGATGCCGGGGCATGCGTTGGCCGCGCTGGCGAGTTATGCGGAGCTGTCGTGCACGGGCGGCCCGTTTGAAGTCGGCACGCGCTGGGGCGTTTATGGGGACGTCTACTGCGCCGGTAACGACAAGACGTTTGCGTTTCTCGAGGATGTGCTCAGCGAGGTGTTGGAGTTGTTTCCGTCGCCGTTCATTCACATCGGGGGCGACGAGTGCCCCAAGGATCGTTGGAAGACGTGCCCCAGATGCCAGGCCCGCATTGAGGCGGAGGGGCTGGCCGATGAGCACGAGTTGCAGAGCTATTTCATCCGCCGGATCGAGAAGTTTCTCAACGGCAAGGGTCGGCGGCTCATCGGTTGGGACGAGATTCTGGAGGGTGGGCTCGCTCCGAACGCGACGGTGCAGTCGTGGCGGGGTCTCGGCGGCGCCGTTGCCGCGGCGCGGGCCGGTCACGACGTGATCAGCTCGCCGACGAGTCATTGCTACTTGGACTACGCTCAAGTGCGTCATCCGACGGAGCCGACGCAGATGGGTTTCATCAATCTGGAGACGGTGTACGGATTCGAACCGATGCCCGCGGAACTGACCCCGGAAGAAGCGCGTCACGTTCTGGGGGCCGAGGGCAACATCTGGACCGAGCACGCGCCGCAGGAGCGGGTGGATCATCAGGTTTTTCCGCGTCTTTGCGCGCTGGCCGAGGTGATGTGGTCTCCGGCGGAGGCTCGGGACTGGGACGACTTTCGGACGCGCATGAACACGCACTACCGGCGTCTCGATTCACTGGGCGTTACTTACTTCATCGAGCCGCCGCGCTGCGCAACGCAAGAGACTGCGTTCAGCGATGGGCTCGACGTTGAACTGGTCAATCCGTTCGGGCGCGGTGAGATTCACCTGACGCTTGATGGCAGCGAGCCCTCGGCGCGATCGCAGAAATACGTGGGACCGCTGCGCTTGACGGCGTCGACCGTCGTCAAGGCGCGAACGGTCTTGGAGAATGGGCGCTCCTCTGTGGCGATGGAATACCGGTTCGAGAAGAAGAACCGCGACGATCGGTGAGAGGGGTGACGCAACCTAACACGGGTTACACATCGGGTGCCATGGCCACGCTTGCGTGGGCATGGCACGCGGGATGGGATGCACGCTGGAGGGCGCGGCAATGTTCAGGCGAATCGCGGTTGTGCTGGTCACGCCGGTGCTCTTGGCGCTCGTTTCTTGCGTTGCGCCGGGTTTTGTGACGGTGGACGGCACGCGGTTCATGGTGCGCGATCGCCCGCACTTGTTCGTCGGGGTGAACTTCTGGCAGGGGATGAACCTGGCCGTCGATGGTCCCGGCGGTGATCGCGCTCGGCTTGGCGCCGAGTTGGATCGGCTGAAGGAACTCGGCGTGACGAACGTGCGTGTGATGGCTTCTTCGGAGGGACCGAACGGGGCGTCGTATCGCATCGCGCCGGCGTTGATGATCTCGCCGGGCGCGTATGACGCCGCGGTTTTCGACGGACTGGACTACCTGGTGTCGGAGGTCGGGGCTCGGGGGATGCGGGCGGTCATGGTGCTCAACAACTTCTGGGAGTGGTCGGGCGGGATGGCGCAGTACGTGTCCTGGCACGAGGGTAGTGCGATCCCGTATCCGTCGGAGAACGACTGGGGGGAGTTCTGTGACTACGCCGAGCGTTTCTACACCATCGAGACCTGCCAGGGCTGGTATCGCGATCACATCACGGCAGTCATCAACCGGGTGAACCGGTACACCGGGCGCAGGTACAAAGACGAGCCCGCGATTTTCGCGTGGGAACTGGCCAACGAGCCGCGCTACTATCCCATGTCGTGGATAGAGGACACTGCGAGGCACATCAGGTCGCTCGATCGAAACCACCTGATCACGACGGGCTCGGAGGGGAGCGTCGGCGGCGCGTTCGTAGCGACGCACGGAAGCGCGCATATCGACTACGCAACGATCCACGTCTGGCCACAAAACTGGGGCTGGTTCGATCCGAAGGAACCGGCGACGTTCGCGGATGCGGAGCGGGATTTCGCGGAGTACTTCCGTCGCCACGAGACCGAGGCGCGGGAGATGGGCAAGCCGCTGGTTGTGGAGGAATTCGGTTTGGCGCGCGACTGGGAGCCGCTGCATAACTGCTACGATCCGACGGCGACGACGACGCTGCGCGACCGCTTTTTCGGGGCGGTGTACGAGTCCGTTCTGGCGTCGGCCTCCTCGGGCGGACCGGCCTGTGGCAGCAACCTGTGGTGCTGGTCCGGCGCGGCGCGTCCGGGTGGACCGTGGGTCGGTGACCCGCCTCACGAGAAGCCGGGTTGGTACTCGGTCTACGAGCGGGACGGGTCGACGCTGTCGATCATCGCCGGTCACGCCGACGACCTGCGCAGCGTCGCGGCGCGGCGAGCGATGCGCTACGGATTGAATGAGCGTTGGAACGCGCCGTAGTCGAGAAGGTCGGTGTCACCATCGGCGTCGAAGTCGGCACAGCAGCACTGCGCGGGAGGCGGCGGTCCGTTGGGGGGACCTGCGCAGGCGGCCAACGTCTCGAAATCCGCGAGGTCGATGTCCGAGTCTTGGTCGCAATCGCCGGATAGCGCGCAATGGTCCCGGGCGAAGGCGACGCAGAATTCATCCCAGAGCGTATCACAGCAGAACGGGTCGGAGAGGCAAACGGTGACGCAACAATCGAGTTCGTCGCAGGCCGCGTTGCCGTTCTCGTCGCAACACGCGCCGGCCAGCGGGGAGCCGCAGGCGATGTGCCCCGGGCAGCACTGGTCGGACGAAAGCCCGCTCCAGAGACAGAGGATCGCGCTGTCGGTGCCGAAGGGATCGGACGGGCTGATGTCATCGGCATTGATCTCGCCGTCGCAGTTGATGTCGGCGTTGACGCAGTCGTTGAATGGCGGGTGCCCGATGCAATCGATGGTGAACTGAAAATCCTGCTTGTCAAAAGCGCCGTCGAGGTTGGCGTCTCCGTTGCACAAGCAAGGGTGCGCGGAGGCGAGCGCGGTGATGCTAACGGCGAGCAGATTGGCGCACAGCGGGAGAGCACAACGACGCATGGGTACCCCTGTTCTCGATTCGTCGGGGGGTCTCGGGGTGCGGAAACCGCGCCGCGCGATCCCGCTCGACCAGCACTCAATCTTAGCGGTGCGTGCGAGGGAATCCCAGCGGCGGACGCCGTCAGAGGCGACGGTCCGAAAAACACCGCGACTGACGCGGACGGCAGCGTTCGCCCGACTTGACATCGGAGAGAATGCCGTGGACACTCGCGTTCACCAAGCGCTTGTTAGGGGATGTTCTATGGCGGAAGCGGGGTTGGGGCGGCGTGACCAGATCGTGGCAGTCGCAGCGCGCCTGTTCAGGGAACGCGGGTACCATGCGACGTCGGTTCGCGACATCGCCGATGCGGTGGGCATTCAGGGCGGCAGCCTTTACGCACACGTCGCGGGGAAGGACGATCTTCTGTGGGAGATCGTCAATCGCTCGGCGGACCTGTTCTTCGCCGCGATGCAGCCGATCGTGGATTCGGATCGCACGATCGTCCTGAAAATCCGCGACGCGATCACCGCGCACGTCCGTGTGATCACGGACGATCTGGACGCGGCGGCCGTGTACTCGACGGAGTGGCGCCATCTGCCGGAGGACCGCCGCGAGGCGTTTGCCGCCCGGCGCGACGCGTACGAGTCGCTCTTTCGCAAGCTGATCGGAAGTGCCATTCGTGAGCGGTTCATCACGGCGACCGATGAGGCGTTCGCGTCTTTGTTCGTTTTGTCGGCGTTGAACTGGATCTACCAATGGTATCGGCCCGGCGGAAGGCTGACGGCGGATGACGTCGGTTCGCTCATGGCGGATTACGTTTTGGACGGGTTGCGCAGGCGCACTGCTTAGAGGGAGTGCATGCGATGGTGCAGAATCGAGTTCCACAAAACGACAGGCCGGGCGATCCCGGGTACGCCGAATGTCTGTCAGCGTTCGAGGCGCGCGTGGCGAGAGGCGACAAGGTCGAACCGGGCGACTGGATGCCGGGCGCGTACCGGCAGCAGTTGATCCGTTTGATACACGTTCACGCGAACAGCGAGATATGCGGCGCCCTTCCGGAGGGCGGTTGGATTCCGCACGCCCCCAGTCTCAAGCGGAAGCTCGCGCTGGTCGCCAAGGTTCAGGACGAGGTGGGACACGCACAGCTTCTGTATCGCGCCGCGGAGACCCTCGGCAAGTCGCGCGAGGAGATGATCGACGAGCTCATCACCGGCAAGGCGAAGTACTCGAACGTGTTTCACTACCACGCGGAGACGTGGGCCGACGTCGCAACGATCGCGTGGTTGATCGACGCCGGAGCGATCGTGAACCAGCGCATGATGGCCGAGGGTTCGTACGGTCCCTACGCGCGGGCGCTCAAGCGAATCTGCTACGAAGAGGCGTTTCACCTCACGCACGGATACGACATGTGCATCACGCTTGCCACCGGAAGCAAGCTGCAGCACGACATGTTGCAGGACGCGGTCAACCGTTGGTGGAAACCGATCATGATGTTTCACGGCCCCTCGGACGGGGTGTCGACGCACACCGACCAGTTGATGCGCTGGCGGATCAAGCTGAAGACGAACGACGAACAGCGTCAGGAGTTTCTGAAGCAGTACGTCCCCAAGGTCCACGAACTCGGACTCACCTTGCCCGATCCGAATCTGCGATTCGACGAGGAGGCGGACGCTTGGCGCTACACCGAGCCGGACTGGGACGAGTTCATGAACGTCATTCGCGGGAACGGCCCGGCGAGCGCGTTGCGCCTTCGCGCCCGGCGGATGGCACACGAAGACGGAGCGTGGGTGCGTCGCGCGCTGGAAGCGGCGGCACGCGGCAATCGAGCGACGGTGAACCAAAACGATGAGTGACACGCAGTGGCCAGTGTTTGAGGTGTTCCATCAACAGGCGCGCGGCGAACCGCACGTACACGTCGGATCGGTTCACGCGTCCGATGCCGAAGTCGCGCTGCTGATGGCCAAGGAGCAATTCGGGCGGCGCCAAGCGTGTGTCAACTTCTGGGTGGTTCCGGCCGACGCAATCACGGCTACGGCGTATGACGATGTTGACATTTTCGAGCACGGAACGGACAAATCCTACCGCGAGGCGTACGGTTACGAAACGACGCGGCGAGTGCGCGCGCAAACCACGAAGCGTCCCCGATCGCTGCGACCGCCCGAGGAGTAGCCAATGGCGCTGACGCAATACGATTCGGCAGAGCACATCAAGGGCGATGCGCGGGCGGCGCTGATCGATCTGCTGTACCGGCTGGGTGACGACGATCTCGTCATCGGGCACCGCCATACGGAATGGACGGGGCTGGCACCGATTCTGGAAGCCGACATCGCCTTCTCATCGATCGCCCAGGATCAGATCGGGCAGGCGCAGGCGTACTACACGCTGCTACACGAACTGGGCGAACCCGATCCGGATTCGCTCGTGTTCGATCGCGACTGCCGGGCGTTTCGGTGCGCGTCCTTGTGCGTGTTCGAGAAGAGGACGTGGGCGTTCAGCACGGTGCGACATTATCTGTACGACGCGTGCAAGGAGTTGAAGTTGGCGGCGTTGATCGAGAGCACGTACACTCCGCTCGCCAAACTGACCCGCAAGCTGCGCGGCGAGCAGAAGTACCACGTGATGCACGGGCGGATGTGGATCTCCCGGCTGGGTAACGCAACCGAAGAAAGCCACGGGCTGATGCAGTCAGCGGTTGACGCGTTGTTCCCGCACGCGCTGGGGCTGTTCGAGCAGACCGAACACTCCGAGAAGACCGCCGCGTTCGGACTCGGACCGGACGAGGCAACGTTGTGCGATGCCTGGCGGGAGACCGTAACCGGAACGCTGACGGAGTCTGGGTTGCAGCCGCCGCTCGACGCGGAGCCGATCTACGGCGGCCGCCGCGGTGAACACATCGGGGCGATGACGGAATTGCTGGACGCCATGCGGAAAGTGCATAAGCTCGATCCGACGGCAAAATGGTAGGAGACGTGATGTCCGAAGCGCGAGACGACGGTCCGGAGCTACGCCGAGTGTGGGATGCGCTGCAAACGGTTCCCGATCCGGAGATTCCAACCGTTTCGATCGTCGAGTTGGGGATGGTGGCCGGCGTGTCCATCGATGGCGGTGCGGTCACCGTACGTTTGACGCCCTCGTTTGCGGCCTGCCCGGCGATCGGGCACATTCATAAGACCATCGGCGAAGCGGTCGAGCGCGCGGGCTTCGCGACGGCTCACGTCGAAACCGTGTATGACCCGCCGTGGACGAGCGATCGGATTTCGGAAGAGGGTCGCCGGAAGCTGAAGGAGTTCGGTCTCGCGCCTCCGGTGCGTCTCGGCGGGCGATCCGTCGAGCCGCCGGATATCACGCAGATCGTCTGCCCGCACTGTGACAGCGAGGACACGCTCCTGGAATCGGCATTCGGCTCGACGCTGTGCCGCTCCATTCACTACTGCAACGCTTGCCGGCAGTCGTTCGAGCACTTCAAGCCGGTGAGCTGAGCCCGCGCGTTGGACCGCTCCGTGGCGCGTGTGTATATTCGCCCTTCGGCATGATTGAAATCGGCGAGTTTCAGATACTCAGCATCGAGACGGGAACGTTTCGGCTCGACGGCGGTGCGATGTTCGGCGTGGTGCCGAAGACGCTCTGGGCGCCGCACGAGGATGTTGACGAGCAGAATCGCATCCTGCTGGCAACCCGAACGCTCGTCGCCGTTTCACGCGATCGAAAGCACGTGATCCTCGTCGACACGGGCACGGGCACGAAGTGGTCCGGCAAGGAGGCCTCACGCTTTGCGGTTGCGTACGACGGTGAGGCGATCGGCCGAGCGTTGTCATCGCACTTCGGCCTGACCGCGGACGATGTCACCGACATCATCGTCACACACTTGCACTTCGATCACAACGGAGGGCTCACGGTGTGGTCCGGCGAGCCCGGCGGCGATACCTGCTTGCGTTTCCCCGGGGCGCGACTCTGGCTGCACCGGCGACAATGGGATCACGTGCAGTTGCCTTCCGAGAAGGACCGGGCGTCGTTCCTCAAGCGTGACTACGATATCCTCGAAGCGTGCGCGGAGATGTCATTCGTCGACGGCGCCGAGCCGGTCGCGCCGTGGCCTGGGCTGCGTTTCTTCGCCAGTGACGGGCACACACCCGGGCAGTTGTTGCCGATCTTCTCCGACGGAGAACGGTCGCTCATGTTCACGGGCGATGTATTCCCGACATCGAGCCACCTGCGTCCGGCGTGGGTGATGGCCTACGACCTCGAGCCGCTAAAGACCATCGCCGAGAAGAAGCACATCCTGGGATGGTGCCGAGGGAATGGTCTGACACTTGCGTTCCCCCATGACCACCGGCTCGGCGGCGCCGTGATCGACTTCGCAAACGGCAAGCCTTTTGTTGCGCACCCACTGGATATCTGAGGTCGTCGTCACGAGCGGCGGTACCCGTCTCATTTCGCTTCACCGGTCCGCCCCTCTCCCGTGATTGCGCAAGAAAGAGGCGAGACCGCGCGAACGCGACGGCCTCGCCGTTTGAGCTGTAACTACCGGCGTGACGGAAGCATCCATCCACACCGAAATCTCGCCCGCTCCTGCTCGGAACAGCGCCACCTTGCGGCGTCCTCAGACGCCACAACGCCGACGCTTCGTCCTCGGAGCGGTCACACTCGACCGGGCTTGATCTACAAACCCAACGCCGAGAGATCCAGACCCGACAAGTTTGAGACATCGCCGAGCGAGGTGCCGAGCGATTCACCGAATGCCCGGCCAAACGTCTGCGTAAAGCCTCGAACGGTGGTCTCAGCGAATTCCTGACTGCACCCCAGGAACGGACCCTGGAACACGCAGGCAAGCACACTGATGCACAGGAACCTCAACTTGCGTTCGGTCAAAACCAACCACTCCCCAGAAACCGGCGACAACGCCCCGCACAAGCCGCGCTGCAGCCAAGCGGGCCGAATCATCCGGCGTTTCACCGACATCGAGCAATCACCCGATGACGAGCACGGGACGCTCGGGCACAGTCACGTCACCCTTTGGGAATCACGCCGGTCGCGTGCCCAAACGGGTAGGCGCGCCTTCCTAGCCACCGGTGCCGAGCACGGTGTTGATCAGCCCGGTGAGTCCGTCGGTGCCCAACAGGGTCCCGAGACCCGTCGCCGGGTTGAGCGTTTCACCGACCGCACGACCGAAGCCGACGGGGATGTTCAGCAGCGTCTGCCGCCAGAACTGGCTGAGGTACCCACCGGTGCAGCCGCCGAACTGCAGCAGCATCCCGCTCGTCAAAACCATGAGCATGCTCTTCTTGGTCCTAAACATTAGTTTAGTCTCCTCTTAAAAAACCCAGCGAACGCTGTTCGCCATGGCTCCATACCTGCCATCCGGGCACTGACGGAGCCAATTCCCTACAATTACCATTACCAAAGCTGATTACAGACCGCTGCCGGAACTCCCATTCCCTCCGTCGGGGAACAAATCCAGTTCCGGAAACGCACTGTCGTCGAACTCAAACTCAGTGGTTGAGTGATCCGCACCAAATCGCAGCAACTCTCCCACGTTGAATCCCAGACACCCACCAAAACCGAACAGCATCGCCCCGCCGAAGCCAAGGGCGAGCGCCATTCTCCTGCGCCACGCGACGTTTCTCATGTGCAACCCTCCTCGTGTGTTCACGCTTTGCTCGACCAAGCCGAGAACGTTGAATACGCGTGCAAGAAGCCGCAGTTGATCAGTACGCTAAGCCACGGTCGGGCAGCCGAATCACTGCCGGGCTCCGCAGCCGCATGGATTCTCGTTTCTTGTGTAACTTACCGTTTCTCTACGATCGGAAACCGCTCCATCGGGTTCATACCGCTACCGCGCCGATCATGTGAATGATCCACCGCGGACACCCGTCCCGCTCCGCCGAGTGATCGCTTGCTCCAAGCCATCTCTCGCAATGCCAATGCGACGGCCGTTCGGCACCTCCCAGATGTCCCTACAGCCGCCGCACACCCGACCGCATGTCTCACTGATCGCATGTGTATCAACGGCTTCAACGATTCACCGTTCCATTGTGCCCGCAGCGCGCGCCAACGCCAAGCAGGCTGGAACATGTTCGCCCTTATCGGACAGCCCCCCTTTGGGGCATTAAGCTTTCCCGGCGACTGGGCGATTTTCGCGACGCCGCCGAGCCCGCATGCACCGATCTCAAGCAACCCTAGGGTCGCCAGCGGACGTGGCCCACATGACAACCGCTATTAGGGGCGGAAGGCTCTCACAGCGGCGGGTGTTTGTCAAGAACGGAATTCCGCGATTTGCACAAATTGTCGTGCAGACAGGACGGCATGATTCATGGTATAATCCGAGTTGCACCGAAGATCTCAGCCGTTGTTGAACTCGACGGTCGAGGGAAGGGGGCATCTAGCGGGCGACGTGCTGACTTTAAGACGTTTCCCAATATAATGTTATGATCATTGCGGCGCACGTCGCGCCCCATCGACGCGGCAGCGGGTCCGCGCCTCGCTTCGCCATACTCGGCGGGGTTGCGCGGCTCGCGCCACCGGAAGGAACCCCCGTTTTGAACCAGACGAAATCCGCCAACAACGAAGTACTGGGAGTGTTCGAGCCCGACGAGCGTGGTAGCGGCCACCTCCGATTGCCGGAACGCAACTACGCCGTGCGACAGGACGACGTCACGATACCGGCATCGCTCATCAAGCAGTTTCAACTCTGCGGCGGCGAGAAACTCGGCGGAACCTCGGGTCGAGGCGCGGGCAAGCGGAGCGCCGGACTCTCGCTCTTGCGGATTGACACCATCAACGACCTTCCATCTCAGGAGTGGTGCGAGAGGACACAGTTTGAGGCGATGACGGTCATCGATCCTCGAAAGCGAATCCGGTTCGAGTGCGCCGGAGGACCGATGTCCATGCGGGTGATCGATCTGATGACACCGGTCGGGTTCGGGCAGCGCGCGCTGATCGTCGCCCCGCCGCGCACCGGCAAGACCGTGCTGCTGAAGCAGATGGCGCACGGCGTGTCCGAGAACCACCCCGAGGCCCACCTGATGGTGCTGCTGATTGACGAGCGCCCGGAGGAGGTGACGGAGATGCGCCGCGCCGTCAACGGAGAGGTGGTTCACAGCAGCAACGATCACGACATTCGCAGTCACGTGCGTATCGCGCGCTTGATGATCGCGTCCGCAAAACGCCGCATCGAGTGCGGGCAACACGTCGTCATCCTCCTGGACTCGCTGACAAGACTGGGACGAGCCTTCAACGCGCACATCCGGGGCAGCGGGCGCATCATGTCGGGCGGGTTGGACATACGCGCTCTGACCGAACCGAAAGCCGTGTTCGGCGCCGCGCGCAACATCGAACACGGCGGCTCGCTCACCATCATCGCCAGTGCATTGATCGAAACCGGCAGCCGGATGGATGAGGTGATCTTCAACGAGTTCAAGGGAACCGGCAACATGGAGATCATGCTCTCGCGAAATCTCTCAAACAAGCGAATGTGGCCGGCGATCGACCTCCAGCAATCCGGAACACGCAAGGAGGAATTGCTGCTCACCGAGAAGGAACTCGAAAAATCGCACAAGATCCGCCGCGAACTGGTCAGCAGGCCCGCCGACATGATGATGGAAACGTTGCTCGACCGCATGCAGCGTCACGACACAAACGCTGCGTTCTGCGCCGCTCCATAGGCGCCTACGGCGCGGGCCAAAGCACGACGTCCCCCGCTTCGGTGCCCGGCAGGAAGGGTCTCGCCGCATCGTCCTTGCCGTCGGGTCCGACGCTGTACAGGACAAATCCCTCGCGCGTGGGCGCGTAGACGAACCGTTTCCCCGTGTAGGGATCGATGGTCCATCGTTCGATACCTCGGAAGCTCCCAAGCTCATCGAGCGACTGCGGATAGCGGCCCGAACGGTGTCGATGCTCGAGAATGTGGACCAGGAGATGCACCCCGCGCTGCACGGTCATTGCCCGCGCGTGGTGCGCTCGGGGCAGTGTCATGTCACGGGCGAACACGCGTACCATCACGTTCGACAGTTTCTCAGTGGCTTGGATGACTTCGCCGGTGCGCGGCAGCGCCCGATGCCACGGCGCGGCCGACCACGCACCAAGACGGTCGAAGTACGCATCGGCATCGGCCAGATCGGCGTCGAAGCCGGTGGATGCCGCGGCCGTCCGTACTTCTTCCCAAGCAGGTGCCGCGCCCGGCACGAGCGCGGTCAGGTGCGCGTAGACCGCCGAAGCAGACTCGTCGATTCGCCGGTCGCCCGGCGTCTGGGGCGGCGCGTACAGCCGCTGCAGGAAGTCCCAAACGGTGAGTCGCTGGAAGTCGTAGGCGTCGGTCATGTCCGAGAGCGGTGAGTCCGCTGCTACCAGACGCGCCGCCAGCGAAGCGGCAAGTGCCACAGGGTCGTCACTATACGAAACCGCCCGTGCCAGCGCGTAGTGCGCGTGCTCCGCGATGTTCAACGACGCCATCCGTGCGACCATGGGCCGCTCGCTTTCAAGGAGACGGGCAACCCTCAGATTGACCAGCGTGTTTTCGATGATCCGGTCCCGGTCGCCCCGCGACCACGCGTTCCAGCCGGCCGCCAGATGCCCTTCCGCCGCCAACCGAACCGTGGCAAGACCGGGGACGACCGCGTGGATCAACGCGCCGCGCCACGCGGGGCCACCCGGTGGATTGGTCGCCGGCTTGATACCGAGATACAGGGAGTCGGCACGTGCGACATCCTGATACGAACGCAAGGCGTGCGCGTGACGCTTCAGCCACGATTCGACCGCCGGGAGATCATCCCACGGTCCGGCGCCGGCGCGCTGCAGCGCCGCACGATCCTCGATCGGTTGGAGGTCGGCCGCCGTGGCGAAGACCGTCCCGGCTGCATTGGACCCGGTGCTCGCGGTCCGCCGCCCGTCGAGCCAGGAAAGATAATCAACGCGGTGGACGGGGGACGGACGCGGAGCTTGCTCGATCGCATCCTCGGCCAATGCGAACCCACCTCCGGCGCAGAGTAGAGATGCCATCACCACGACGCGGTACGCCGCGTCCCTCACGCTGTACAACGCTCGTTCGACATTCACCGATTCCGTCTCCCGGATCCCATGGTTCGCTGGATCTTCGAGACGGAGTATCAACGCCACTCCGAGACGTTGCAATAATTCGACATGCGCGCACCCGTTCGGAGACGCCCGTAACCTTCTTCCCAATAACGTGTTACAGGCCATCGACGTGACACGCGGCACGCGTGCCGATTCCAACACGCGATCGATCTTGCTAAGGTGGACGCTGGGCCGATTGAGGCGCGCAGGTTGCGCACCGCGGCCGGCGCAGGTGTAGAGCAACAGATGAAACAACCGAACGCACGGACGCGGGCAGCGGAACGGCTGCGCCACATGTGGATGGTCGTCTTGGTTGGCGGCGCGATGGCGGCAGCGGAAGTGACCGATTCGGACACGCGGACCGACAGTGCCACGTTCGTACCCGGCCGCCTCATCGTTCGGTTTGATCCCGCGCCTGCCGATGTGGTCGCACAGCGGCGGGCCGCGCTTCCCGGCGCACGACATACGCGCACTCTGCTTCCCGCGTCGCAACGAAGAACGAGCGACACTGCGAGGGACGGTCCACACCTCGTGCACATCGTCGAACTGCAGCCCGGCAAGGACGTGACGACCGCGGCACGCAAGGTTGGGTCGCTGCCCGGTGTTCGCTACGCGGAACCCGACTACATCGTTCGAACGACGGACACCGTGCCGAATGATCCGGACTTGGGCAGTCTGTGGGGACTGCACAACACCGGGCAAACGGGCGGACTCGCGGGCGCCGACATCGGCGCACTGCAGGCGTGGGACATCACCACCGGCTCGGAGGACACCGTGGTGGCCGTCATCGACACCGGTGTGGATTATAACCACCCAGATCTCTGGACAAACATCTGGATCAACTGGGGCGAACGAGGCAACGGCCAGCACAACGATGGCATCGACAATGACAACAACGGCTACGTCGA
>JAJDDR010000315.1 GCA_029260255.1 Phycisphaerae bacterium | reverse complement strand
CTGCTCGCGGTAGAAATTGCGAACGGCGTACTTGTCGGCTTTGCCGGTGTACACATGGCGCAGGTACAGGCGGCTCGTTCCTGTGGATCGGTCTTCGCTGGCCTGCTCAAACAGCGAAAAGCCAGCGGGGACCGGGATATCCCGCTCGAACGGTTTCCCACGGATCAGCCGAAACTGCCGGTTCTCGGTCTGGGTCTCGCCGCATGCACCAAGCAACACGCCGAGCGCCATCATTCCCAACCACGCAACGCGCTGCGAGACCAACATGAGGCCAACCACCAAAGTCGGATCAAACACCTCGATCGGACCCCGTTTCGATACCGCGTCCCCAGGGTCCGTATCTTTGCCGAACTGGACAATCTACGACAGGCCGCGCGGCAAGTCAACATCGGCCGATTCGCCGGTAGTGGCTCACTTTTGCGGGTGGCACGGTCTGACGCGAAGCGGTAGGCCGTGGGGACGCGGCTCAGGGCTTGGCCTGCGGTCAGACCGTGCCGCGAGGCGAATCGATTCAAAACAAACCACCGCCGGGGCGTGCGGGTTGCTTGGTTCGACCGGCACGGTCCGCTAGAATACTGTGTCTGGGTGCGATGATCCGGTAAGCCCCTCAGGGGCTCCCCGCCGCTCTGACTCGTTGGGGATGCGGTTCTCGTCGAGTTCCGTTTCTGGTAAACGCGGGGGAGCCGGTGTCGCGTCGCCTTTCTCTGTTGAATCGAAAGGAGGATCCCGTGCCGTCACTTCCGCATCGGAACTTCGTTGGGGTTGCTTTCGTCTCCCTGTCTGTATTGGCGATGTCTGCGTCGGAGCAGGCGAGCAGGGGCGTTCCGCCTGTCGCAGCCCCCGGCGCCGCGCTGGATCTCGACATCGTCCGGATCAAGCTGGGCGACGTGCCGGCGGAACTCACCGGCAAGGTCGATCCGTGCGCGATTGACCGCGCGGGAGACGAACGATACGCGGTTCTTTTTCTACCGCCGAGTGAGGTGGCCGAGTTGACGCGGCGGGGCATACCGCTGGAGCGACGGGGGAAGCTCGGCGATCATTTCGCCGCGTTTGCGCCCCTGAACACTCTATCGCGTAAGGGTATCCCATCCATTGAGGAGTATCCCGCCGTCCGTCGGCGCATTGCGTCGCTTGCCGGCAGACCCGTGCCGCGTGGTCCGGAGGGGCCGTGCGCCGACCCCGGGACCCTCTCTCTGCAACCGTACGATGAGTACCACACGCTCGCCGAGGGCGTATGCTTCATGCAGAATCTGGCGAACGCGTTTCCCGAGATCATCCGGATGGTCAGCATCGGTCAGACGCTCGAAGGGCGCGACATCTGGGCTCTGAAGGTGACGGACAACCCGGACATCGTCGAGCCCGACGAAGAGCGCATTCTATTCACGGGGGTGACCCACGCACGCGAGTGGGCGACTCACGAAGTGATGCTGTACATGGCGGAGCAGCTCACCAGCGGGTATGCGTCCGACCCGCAGACGCGGCGTATCGTGAACAACGCCGTCGTCTGGCTGGTTCCGGTGGTGAACCCCGACGGCTTCGAGTACTCCTGGACGGACTATCGCATGCAGCGTAAGAACCGTCACGACCACGCTAACTGCAATAACTACGACGATGGCGTCGATATCAATCGGAACTACGCGTACAACTGGGGGCCCGGTTTCCCCGGCTCGAGCGGTGACCCCTGTTCGGAGATCTACCGCGGAGACGGTCCCGCGTCCGAACTCGAGACCCAGGCCATACAGAATCTGCTCGGCGATCAGGAATTCGCCATTAGCGTCAGTTACCACACATACAGCCAACTCGTACTCTACCCGTGGGGATACACGCGGTATGTCACTCCCGAAAGCTACAGCGCGCACCGGGCGATGGGAAAGAAGTACGCAGACCTCGTTCGGGCGACACACGGCGCAGTGTATACGCCGGGCCAAGGCAGCTATGCGATTTATCTGACCAACGGTTCCTTCGATGACTATGCGTATGGGGCGCACGGAGCGCTCTCTTTCACGCCGGAACTCCGTCCGGAGTCATGGGGTGGCGGCGGCTTCCTCCTGCCGGAAGAGGAGATACTGCCGAACAACGAGGAGAACATGTCCGCCGCGTGGTGGTTGATGATCAATGTCGCGGGCGCTATGGAAGTTGAAAACCCGGCGTCCGAGACGCTGATTGAATCGCCGGGTGGCGGACCGCACGCCTTCTCGTTGGCGTTGACTCCGTTGAACCAGCATCCTGATCGGGCGTTGAACTTTCCCACTGAGGCGGCCGCACAACTGCAGACTTGGCTGAATGACGCGGATCATGACCCGCCTTATTGGGGATCGCTCAACGTGGATCAGAGTGAGAACGTCGCGTTTGAGGGCTGCGGCGCGGGAAGCGGTTATCGCTTGACCATCGACGATCCGACGCTCGCGGAGTGGGCGGACGGTCTGACCTCGTACAAGGTGCTCCCGTACGTGTTCGAGGACGGCGCGGAGGTCATGCTCTCGAACTACGTTTCCTCCGGCATGAATGTGATCGGGATCCCGGCGTCGAGACCCGTGCATCTGGGGGAGGTGAGCATCGTCGAGCGCGTAATGGCGTCGTCGGGCGGGACGTTCGGCTACGGCGAAGTCATCCTCGAGGAACGCACGACTTTGGAGGACCTGCAATCACCGGATCCCTGGATCGACTGGGACACGGCGTGGCAGTATCGAGATTCGTCGGGTGACGTTCACCTGTCACACCCGACGGGGCAGAACGGTGCCAGCGAATTCGTGCAACCGTTTCGGGCGTATGAGATTCGGCTCAATGTTCCGTCCTGGGATTTCGGCAGTTCGTCCGTTCCGGTTTATCTCTTGCGTTTCCCGACCGCCACCGTCGACTGCAACCGCAATGGAGTCCTCGACTCGATCGATGTTTCGAGCGGCGAGAGCGG
>JAJDDR010000314.1 GCA_029260255.1 Phycisphaerae bacterium | reverse complement strand
GTGGGGCGCGTCCGTTGAGGCGTTCCTTCAGTTCATCGACGAACCGTTTCCATCGTGGATGGTAGAAGCCGCTGAGCAAGCCCGACCATTCACGATTCGCGTAGTCTCGCAGCGTGCTGGCGGGACCCCGCGGCCCCCAGGTGGTGATCAGGGCGCGGGCGCTCGATTCGAGCCTGTCCTGCCCTTCCTCCTTGCTGGCCCAGGACCTGGATTCGCGGAGCCAGTTTCCCACGATGAAGTGGTGATCCGTGGCCAGAAGTTGATCCTGATCCAGAATCAACTCCAGGAAGGCTCGGCTGTGTTTGTCGAATGCGGCGGCGTCACCGGCTTCAAAGGCATCCGCCATGTTTCGATGATACATTACTCCGAGGTTGGCGAGCGCCTGGCGCGTGACGTCGACCAGATCGTGGCTAAAGGTATCCACGGTCTTGAAGCCGTCGGCTTCTGCGACCAATAGACTCCAGGCCCGCGCGAACTCTCGCTGATCGTAAGCCCGCGCGAGCGATCCCCACGCTCTTGCCTGCGGGGCTCGAAGCGCGGGGCGAGCGCAGAATACCGACTGCGGCTCACCGGCGGACCCTTGCCGTGCGCCATAGACGGTGTCTTTCAGGATCGACCACGCCTGTTGAACGCCCGGCGTGCTCTTTCCGTACCGTCGTCCGGCGTACCGGCCAAACCAGGTATCGAGATTCGGCGGTTCGGTTCGCCAGGGCATCTCGAACAGCAGATCCCAGAACGCGGCGTTGGTCTCGGTGCCCTCGGGCAGACCGCCGATGCCGACGAGATTGCCGCGAGCGGCGTCGTTGATCGCCTCGATCGGGTGAATGGCGACTTTCTCCGCGGCACCATACATGCCGACGTTGCCGCCGAAGTTCGATATGACGCACCATGCCCATGGGTGCCCGTCGAAGCCGTTGCGTTTTCGCCACTGCGGGTCGCTCTCGCCGAACAAATCGAGAATCAGCGTGCGGTCCTTGCGTGTTTGCGCGAGGAGTTCGGGCTTGGGATTGCCTTGCCATGCCTGGAGCACCCAGCTTGCGTCCGGATTCGCGTCGAGCATGGCTTTCTGGATCGCCTTGCCCGCGCCGGTCAGATCGATGTCGGCGTTTCCGCCCTCGTGGAACGGATCTCCGCCGTAGAACTTCGCGTCCCCGTAGAGTGCCTGCTGCTTGTCGTACCAGATCTTGGCGACCCTGACGAAGAACGGATCGTTCGGGTCGAGCATGGCGGGTCGTTCGAATCCGCACCATTGTCCCGTCTCGTGGATCTTCGCGCCGGGGAATCGCTCGATCATCGAGCGCGGAACCATGCCGTAGAACCCCTGAAGCACCGGCTCCATCCCGAGCTCGCGCATTCTGGCCACGATCCGCCCCTGTATCGCCGCTCGCCCGATGATCAGGCTCTGTGACACGGGACCCCCCCAGCCTTCCAGGTTGCCCATTGCCCACCAGGCCGAAAACGCGGGCGACGGCACGAACTCGCTAATGTGGTTTTCGCCGAGGCGCAGGCGGCGCATGACTGCTTGCCAGACCGCTTCCTGTCCGACCACTGCGGCGAGCGGCAGGTTGATGCCGTTGAGGGCGAGGAAGTCCAGCTCCCGCTCCCATCGAGGCCAGTTCCAGAATGCCATCGTGTAGCTGAAGGTGCAGTAGTTGTAGATGTATCGATATCGAAACGGCGAGGCGCGACGGACCTTTCGCGCGGGCATCGGGAGTTTGTCGGGCAACCGGAGTTGGTCGCCGGTCCACGACACGTGGCAGTTGCATTCGTACTTGAGGTACCAGTTCAGGCCGGCCAAGAGCGAGGGTACGCTGCTGCCGCGCAGGACGACGCGGCCATCGGCGCCGTCGTATTCGAAGACGTCCTTTTGGCCGTCGGGCGGGATGAACTCGATAGCGAACGCGTCGGCATGTGCGGGAATCAGCCGGCCGATGACATCGCGAACGGCGGACTCGGGCGTCACCTCCTCCGTGCTTTCGGCAGCGTCCTGTGCGCCCGCCGACACGTCTCCTGGCGTCGAGAGCCCGGCGAGGATTGATAGAAGCAGCACGCGTATCATCACTGTTTCCTCACATCGGTCGCGTTGTGGTCATGGCGGGCGACAACCTCAATCACCGGAACACAACGTTCAGCACCGCGGCGTCCGCGATCGCCAGCGAACCGAGCAGATACGACTGCGGATGTACCGTCGTGTCAATCCTCGACGCGGGATAATCGACGGGTGTGACCATTCCTTGTGGCAGGGTGCCTCGGCCGCATTGGGTAGGGCGGGTTTTACCCGCCGCAATGGTGCAAGAAGGCGGGTGGAACCCGCCCTACCCTTGGCATGCCACAATCAATGGTCACACCCGCCCTTGACCCAGCGTGATTCGTTCGGTTGATTTCCTCGACGTTCCTTGACATGCTGGTTGTTCCTGCGCTGTTCCCGCGGTTCGGAACGCCTGTGGGGGCGGAACCTGCCGTTGACGTCCGTGCTGAGATGTCTGTCGCGGAGCATGCGCTGCCCGCGGCCCCGCTTTGACGTAATCTCGATCGGATTGGTTCAGACCACGAGAAACAGACTGGTGTTGCGACACACCTGAATCGAGACGCAATCCGAGCCGCGTGCGGGAGGAAGCGGTCGACCGCGATATCGGTGTCTTACACACATCCGCTCCGTGACGGTCGCGGTCGGAGAAGCCGTATTGACGGGAGCGCGGGGGTTCGGGAAGCAGCGTTTGCGGTGTCATCAGCGCGGTTGTCTGGTGGTGTACGGAGCCGGCAGCGCATAGAATCGCCGCCGCGATGAATGACCAGACGGGCGTCAAAGCACGCGCGGAGTACTTGGCCATCCGGCTGGCGGCCTTCGTGCTCCAGATGTTTCCGATCGATCTGAACCTGCGCACCGCGCGGTGGATCGGTCGCATCCTTTGGCGGGTCGACGGCCGTCACCGCAAGCGGATCGACGATCATCTGCGGGCGTCCTTTGGGGCGCAGCTCGATGACGCGGAATTGCGCCGAATGTCACTGGCCTGTGTGGAGCACTGGGCGATGTGGTTCGTCGAGTTTCTGTGCGCCTTCCGTTTGCTGAACGAGTGGAGCTGGTCCAAGTACATCAAGCCGGTGGCGCTGGAGGAACCGATCAAGCTGCTGCTCGGGCATAAGGGCGCAATCCTTCTCACGGGGCACTATGGGAATTTCGAGCTGACGGCGTACACGCTGGCGGCGGTCGGTTTCGACGTGGCTGCCGTGATGCGCCCGCTCGACAACCGGTACGTCAACGATTTCGTGGTTCGGACGCGGAGCGCGCGCGGGTTGCGCTTGCTTGACAAGAAGGGTGTTGCGACGGAAGCCGAGGACATCCTCAAGCAAGGAGGCGCGATCGGGTTGGTGGCGGACCAGGACGCGGGGCGTAAGGGAGTCTTCGTCGATTTCTTCGGTCGCAAGGCTTCCACGTACAAGTCAATCGCGTTGCTCGCCATGCGCTGCGAGGTTCCGATCCTCATCGGTTTCGCACGGCGTTGCGGTAAGCGGTTTCAGTACGAGGCGAGTATCTCGCGCGTGATAGCGCCGGACGAATGGCGCGATCGGGACGACCCGGTGCGCTGGATCACGCAGGAGTACACGACGGCGATCGAGGCGTTTGTCAGGGAAGCCCCCGAGCAGTACCTCTGGATTCACCGTCGCTGGAAATCTCGCCCGCGGAATGAAACCACCACCCCTGCCGCGACCCCGTCCGGCAGTGTTGTCACGGGACAATAGTGGTTCATTCGTGGATTGCGTGGCGCCGCGCTGGTCCCGTCGTTTACGGCGGCGGGTGAGGTGACCGGGGGGAACGCGTTCCGTCCCGTAATCCGGCCTGAAGGCCGGGTCTCGTGTGGTGCCTCAGCCAGATAGCATTTTATCAGAACCGCGACCGTCGGGTAGCGGCCGAGAGAAACCGCTCCCTGACGGTCGCGGCTCGGTTCAGGAAAGCGTCATCAATCCTGAGACACTACACAAGCGGGGATGTCGCCCCGAACACAACAACTCTCACACGCAATCCAGAAGCACATCGCGGAATGCCCGAATGACTCACAATAGCTGGACATCGCCTTGCCGATTCGGTTAACCTCAAGTCGCTTAATGAATGTGGCGCGCGGTTCCAGCGTGCGCCTTGCGGATCGAAACGGAGGGCTCCTGTGGCTATTTCTCGCCGAACGTTCTTGAGAGAGGGCATGAGTGCGGCCGCGCTGGGCGTTTTGGCGAAGAGAGGTCTCGCCGTCGCGCAGGGGTCGCGCGTCGGCGCCGCACGGGGCGGCGATCCCTCGTCGTCGCGACCGTTCGCGCCTGTTCCTCTCAACCCGGCGTCGGTCATGGTTGACGGTCTGCCTTTCGAGGCGACCTTCACCGGCGATTTCTACAACAGCCCGGACATTCCGTTCCACTCGTGCCAGAACTGTTTTGACGGCGGTAAGCCCCCGGCGCCGACCGAAGAGACCGACGTCGTGGTGATCGGTGCCGGGATATCGGGGTTGGCGACGGCCTTTCTGTTGAAGAAACACAACCCGATCGTCTTCGAGCTGCGTCCGCGCGTCGGCGGCTCGGCTCAGGGTGAAATCTGGGGCAGGACCCGCTACTCGATCGGCAATGCGTACGTCATCACGCCGGACTCGGGGTCGTTCGAGGATCGGTTCTACCGGGCGCTCGGGCTCGACAAGGTCGTTCGCGTCCACGACGACAGCGATCTGATAGAACTCGGCGGCGAGTTGCTCAAGGACTTTTGGTCTGGGTCCGGTACCGGACTGCCGCCGGATCAGATCGCTGCGTTCGAGCGGTACGGCGAAGTCGTTGTGGACATGGGCGAGAACCACTACCCGGTGATTCCGCTGCTTCCGGATGAAGACAATCAGTGGATCCTCGAGTTGGACCAGAAATCGCTGAGGCAGGACATCGAGGATCGCATGGGCATGCCCATGCCGCCGCTGCTCGCGGCCGCGGTTCAAGCGTACTGCCACTCGTCGTTCGGCGCCGGCGCGGAGGAGATATCGGCGGCCGGGGGATGGAACTTCCTCGCGGCCGAGCAATACGGCCGGTGGGTGTTCCCGGGTAGCAACGCCTACATGGCCGACGCGCTGTGGAGAAGGCTACAAGAAACCGGAAAGGGCGCGACGGGCGACATGCAGACGGTGCGGGCCGGTTGCCGGGCGGTTGATGTGCGTCTCGTTGCTGGCGACCGGGTTCAGGTGACCTCTTCCGATGCCGACGGTCAGTATCACTCGCTTCTGGCGCGTCGCGTGGTGATGTCGTGCCCCAAGTTCATCGCCGAGCACATGATCCATGATCTGCCCGCGCTGGACCTCGAGAAGTACGACGCGATCAATCGGCTCGAGTATCGCGCGTACGTCGTGGCCAACGTGCTGTTGGACACCCCGATTGACCGCGCGTTCTACGACGTGTTTCTCCTCGGCGACGGGAACTTTCCGATGAGCGACGGCGAGGCGGCCGCCAACAGCAAGGTGGTCGACATGCTCAACGGCAACTACGCTCGTGAGAGCGCCGGTCCGCGCAGTGTGCTTACGTTGTACTGGCCACTGCCGTTCGGCAACGCGCGTTTTCGGCTGGTCGCGGAAACCGCATGGCAGGATTACGCAACGCAACTCGTGCCGCAGATTCACGGGATGCTCGACATGCTCGATGTTCCGGTCCAATCGGTTCGGCAGGTGCGCATGACGCGGTGGGCGCACGCGATGCCTCTCGCGGGGATCGGACTCATGGCCAACGGCACGACAAAGTTCCTTCGCCGGCCGATCGATGACCGAATCTACTTCGTCAATCAAGACAACTGGGCACTTCCCGCGGTCGAGAACTCCATTCTGGAAGCACAGACTTACGCGGCGGAAATCGCGTCCGCTCTCTAATCCCGGC
>JAJDDR010000313.1 GCA_029260255.1 Phycisphaerae bacterium | reverse complement strand
TAACGTGCCCGCACGCCTCATCCGCCCCATCCGTGGCAACACGCAATCTGAGTGCCGAACACTATTGCCCCAGACCTGATTGAAGGCGCCCACCATGATGTTATCGGGTTTCAGATCACGGTGGACGCCGCCGTGTTGGTACGCGTACCGAGACGGAAACGAATGCCCAAAGGTTTGTGCGTCTCGCGCCACACGATGCCGTGGGCAGCGGCGGCGCTGCCATCAGCTTGGAAATCAAGGGGCAGGTCCGCAAGTCCGTCGTCAAGCCGCCTGACCCTGACTCGATCCACCAATCCTGGCCATCTCTCCGACGGTGCGCAGGGACCCTATTCTTGAGCTGCGCCGGCAGGGCTCGCCGAAGCTTTCAGGTCCATAGGCCGGTTCGTTGTTAGGTGGGATAGAGCAGACGCCCACAGGCTGCACGACCGAAAGCATCTCCGGAAAACTGCATGAGCTTGGCGTTGATACAGATGCCGATCGGTTTACCCGGAGCACTTCGGTGTCGTCAGGTTTGTTCGCCGCCTCCGACGCTCACAAGTGGGAGAGGCAAGCCCCCTTGAGGGGGTTCCACTGAGTGCGCTCGGGAGGGGCCATCGTTCAGTGTGATCGTCGACGTTTGTTTGCTCTTGATAACAACCTCCGGTTGATCGGCGGGCGTACTCGGCGCCTCCATCAAGCGGGCCAGCGCGTCGACCATGCCGTCGAGGGCTGCGCTGTCTGGCAGCGTGATCGTCATCTGTGGTCGGCCCTGTTCATCTTTCGAGAAGCATTCGACAAGACGTTCTTTGATGTTTTCAGCGTCGTCCAGAGGGACTGGTCCCCGGTCGGACGCTCTGGTTGGCTTGCGTGACGGAACAAGTTCCTTCAGCATCGCAAACGCGGCGGTGACAAGTTGACCGCCGGCGAGTGCAACCTTCTCTCGACGAGCCAGACGCAGGGCCTCATCCGCTTGCTTCATTTTCTCGCTTTCATCGATCGGAGCATCGGGTTTAGCGCCAAGGAGAACTTCGAGCCGGGCCTTGAGTTCATCCATGCCGCTCACCAGATCGACGGTATCGATCTCGGACTCCACATCGAGCGCGGCAAGTGCCAGTTCGTGCTTGGCCGAGAGCGTCGCCAGCAGGTTCTCCTCGATCGTGTTCTCCGTAACGAGGACAAACACTTGGACCGAACGCTTCTGTCCCATACGGTGGGCGCGGGCGACGCGTTGTTCGAGAATCGCCGGGTTCCACGGGAGATCGACGTTGATCACCGTGTTGGCCGCCTGCAAGTTGAGCCCGGTCGCGCCAGCGTTCGTGGTGACAAACAGCCGGCAATCGGGGTCTTTCTGGAACGTCTGGACAAGCTGCTGTCGCTGCTTTTGCGGAACCGAGCCGTCGAGGCGGACGTACTGCGCGCCGCGTTTCTCGATCAGCGGCTCGATCAGCCCCAGCATCGTCGTCCATTCCGAAAAGAGGATGACCTTGCGGTCTTCTTCGGCGAGTAGCGAGCCGAGCAGATCGTCGAGCGCTTCGAGTTTGGTCGAATACCCCGGTGGTTGCTTGTCGACGAGGAACGTACTATCGGCTGACATGCGGCACATGAGCAGCGCCTTCCGCAAACGCAGCAGGTCCATCTCGTTGATGTACGGTTTCCTAACGATGGAACTCACGACACGTAGATTCGCTCCGTGCAGGTCGACCTGTTCCTCCGTGGGCGCCACGCGCAAGATCTCGGTCGTACGCGGCGGCAGATCTTGCATGACGGACGCCCGCGTGCGGCGCAGCAGGATCGGCGCCAAGCGCTTACGCAGCTCGGTAAGGTTCTTGTAGCCGAGCACCTTGCCTTTTTCGTCGACAACACGGTGACGATTGAAGAAGCGAAACGACGGCCCCAGGCGGCGGTCGTCAATGAATTCCGTCACCGAGAAGAGATCGTCCAGCCGGTTCTCCAGCGGCGTCCCGGAAAGAACCAGCGCATAGGGCGACTTTAGTCCCTTGATCACTCGGCTGGTCTTCGCTTCCCAGTTCTTGATGCGCTGCCCCTCGTCCAGGATGATCAGATCCCACTTCACCTTTTCGATTGCGATGATGTCGCGCAGTACCTGCTCGTAATTGCAGATCGTGAAGAAACACTCATTGTCATATTGCCCGGCGCGCTCGGCTGCGCTACCGAGCACAAGCTGGCAATCGCGGCTGGAAAACCGCTGCATTTCGCTACGCCACTGCGATTTCACCGAGGCCGGACATACAATCAAAACCTTGGCTATGTCGGCTTCGCGTGCCAGCAGTTCAGCCACGCCAATGCCCTGAATGGTCTTTCCCAAACCCATGTCGTCGGCCAGGATCGCTCGCCCGGCGCCCAAAGCGAACGCAATACCATCGATCTGGTAGGGGAGAAGCTCGGTCTTCAACAGCTCCGTCCGCAAAGGATGTTGCTTCGGATCTCGCCGAATATCCGCAACAACGGAGGCAATGCGATCCTGAAATAGCCGCCGGTTGATGTACTCTTCGGCATCCGGAAAGATCATCACGTCGTGGCCGAGCGCCTCGATCTGGCCGACACGCTTGAGAAGATCGTGGACGTCCTGAATCGCTCGATCTCTGATCGGGCGGACCGTTCGATCGATCGCATCGTCGAGCTTGTCAGGCAAGAGCAACCTCAACTCCAATTGATGTGCGTAGCGCAGGTGGACGGCGATTCGCCTGCGACGGTAGCGGCGCTTGCATGTGGCGTCCGGGAAGCGACGCTTGGTTTTCCGCTGCACGTTCAGGATATGCTTGCAAACGCCGAGCGTGTTCTTGCGAAAATCCGGGCACGAACAGTAGGATTCCCCCGGTTGCCAGCCGCGCAGCGCCACTCGATAGGTCTTTCCCGATTCGGCGCTGGTCACCATGTAGTCCGTCCAGAGCATCTTCGCTTCTGCGGATCGAACGGTCATGCGCTCTTTGCGTGCCCGCTCCTGCCGCTGAGAGATCGCCTGCTCAACCAGCTCCTGCTCGCTCAGGTTT
>JAJDDR010000312.1 GCA_029260255.1 Phycisphaerae bacterium | reverse complement strand
GTACAGATCGGAAAGGTCAAGTACTACCGTCCCAAGAATCGACGGCCGTCACAACCGCGGGTCACCAAACGCAAAATAAATAAGCAAATGGATCAAAGGAAGGGCGGATAGGATGATTGTTGCTTAAGTCAACAGCATTGGGGGGCAACCCCGCCTCCTACCCGATATAGTTGGGCATATTCCACCGGTTGGAAACCGGTGCCACACGGCTACCCTATCGGCGGCCGGGGCTATACACTCACGCCACGACCGGAGACATTCGCGAGAGAACGGAACCATGCTCCAGACAAGTTATCCGTACTATGTCGCCAACAGGCCCGTCGCCGCGAACACCGACCTGGAAGTCGTCAACAAGTACACCGGTGGAAGTGCCACCGGCGTGGCACTTGCGGACGCCGGTGTGATCGACGGGGCCATCGCGGCCGCCCACGCGGCGCGCGAACCGTGTCGAGGCATGCCCGCCTTCGCCCGCGCCGCGGTGCTCGGACACGTCGTCCGCCGCATGCAGGAGCGATTCGACGAATTGGCGGAGGTTCTCACCATCGAGGCCGGCAAGCCCATCCGGGATTCCCGCGGCGAGGTCACGCGCGGCATCGACACGTTTCGCATCGCGGCCGAGGAAGCCACGCGCATTCACGGCGAGCACGTGCCACTGGACATCTCGCCGCGCGCCGAGGGCTACAACGGGTTCACGCAGCGCGTTCCGATCGGGGTCTGCTCGTTCATCTCGCCGTTCAACTTTCCCATCAACTTGGCCGCGCACAAGATCGCGCCGGCCATCGCCTGCGGCTGCCCCTGGGTGCTCAAGCCCGCCTCGCGTACGCCGGTCGGAGCGCTGATCCTCGGCGAGATACTCGCGGAAACGGACCTGCCGGAAGGCGCGTTCAGCATCTTGCCGTGCTCGCGCGAGGGGGCCGATCTCTTCACCACCGACGAACGGTTTTCGCTTCTCTCGTTCACCGGTTCGCCGGATGTGGGCTGGGCGCTCAAGGCGCGAGCGGGCAAGAAGAAGGTCGTGCTCGAACTTGGTGGGAACGCGGCTTGTATTGTCGACAAGGACGCCGACCAGGATTTCGCGGTGGCCCGCATCATGATCGGCGCATTCTACCAGTCGGGGCAGTCCTGCATCGGCGTGCAGCGCATTGTCATTCACGAGTCGATCTATGACGCGCTCAAGTCCAAACTTGCCGAAGCCGCGGGAAAACTCGTCGCCGGCGACCCGATGAATGAAGACACCTTCATTGGACCGCTCATCACCGAGAACGACGCAAGGCGCATCGAAACGTGGGTTGCTGAAGCCGTCGGAGCCGGGGCGCGAATCGTCTGCGGGGGCAAACGCGCGGGGGCGTTCTACGACGCCACGTTCGTCGAGAATGTTCCGTCCGACTCCGATCTGCACTGCAAGGAAGCGTTCGGCCCGGTGGCGACGGTCGAACCGTTCGACACGTTCGAGAACGCCTGCGCCAGCGTCAATGACAGCGTTTTCGGACTGCAGGCCGGCGTCTTCACACGCGACATCCACAACGCGTTCTACGCCTGGAACAATCTCGAGGTCGGCGGCGTGGTCATCAACGACGTCCCCAGCTTCCGCGTCGACTCGATGCCCTACGGTGGCATCAAGGACTCCGGTCTCGGAAGAGAGGGCATCCGATACGCCATCGAGGACATGACCGAGCCGCGCCTAATGGTCCTGAACCGCATCGGAACGACACCGGTGTGAGGCGACGCGGTCGAACGCCGCCGCGCCAGGCGCCCCAATCCGGCGTGGCATTTCCCACTGGATCGCCCGGCGGTTCTTGAAACCGGGAATCGAGGTTCTCGATTTCGAGAACCACGGCACCGCTCCGAGACCGGATTCTGGCGTGCCGCCTCCAAGAAGGCCGTTCTGAGCCAGAAGGCGCCAGCGGTTCCAATAAGCGATTCGCCTATATGGATGTAGACGTTTGGCATGGTGAATGCTACGGTTCAGTAGGGCGAGTCGCGTGGCGCGGCACGCACCCGCAGCGGTGGGTTTGTACAGAGGGCGGCGGAACGCATGATCGCACCGACACGAGAGGCACGAACGGCAAGAGTGAGCGTACCCGCATCATCGGTCGTGCGTACGGCGGCGTTGCCCGTCGTCCGTTCCGGCGGGTCGATGCCCACGCTCGATCGGGTGCTGCGGCGGGATCTGAAGACGCTGGCCACGTTCGTGTCAATCTTCTGCGCGCAGCGGCATGCGGATCGCAAGACGTCACCGTTGTTCCTCAAGACACACGACGTGACCGCGATCGCGGGACGCGAGGTTTGCCTTTGTCCATCGTGCCGCAAGCTCCTGGCGCACGCCTTCATGAAGCGCACGCACTGCCCGATGGACCCGAAGCCGGCCTGCAAGCGGTGCCCCAATCACTGCTACAGTCCGATCTACCGCAAGGTGATGCGCAGCGTGATGCGCTACTCCGGCCGCGAGCTTCTCCTCGGCGGACGACTCGATTATCTGCTGCACTTTCTGTTTTGATTGACCATGCATGACTCCGCGCCACCGCTCGTTTGAGGGTCCTGCAACTCGCACATTCTCGTTTCTGAAGTCCTTGGAATAGGCCGACGGTCAAAGTACGTTGTTCGTGTAGCGACCGGCGGTCTTCGAGGGCGGGATGTGGCCATTCTTTGCGGCATCGTCGGTGGGGCACAGTCCGTAGGGCGGGTTGTACCCGCCGCAACCGAGCAAGAAGGCGGGTGGAACCCGCCCTACCCTTGGCATGCCACAATCGCCGGTCACACCCTCGCGGTCGGAGCCGGAGGATGCCGGAGTTGACCACCCTTGAATGCAGTCACCACCATGCTCACCGGGGCCGTCCGAAGCCTGTTCGACCGATCGTTCGATCCGGAGACGGCTGGGCGCTTGCCGGAGTTGAACGACTCCGGCCAGAGCAACGTGCCGGGTCTGTACATGGTCGGCGAGATCGCCGGAACGCCGCTGATCAAGCTCGGGCTGAACGCGGGTGTCGAGATGATCGACCGCCTGCGCGCGGGGTTGGGCGCGGGCACGGACGGCGGGGATGTACTTGACGTTCTGATCGTCGGCGCGGGCAGCAGCGGGCTGGGGGCGGCGGATCGCTGCGATCAACTCGGGCTGAGCTACGTCGTGATCGAACAGCAGCGCGCCGCGCAACTCATTCGCGGATTCACGAAGGGCAAGCCGCTGTTCGCCGAGCCTGAGCCCATCGAACTCAAGTCGCGACTGTGGTTCGAGGAGTGCAGCAAGGAGGAATTGCTCGACACCTGGGACCGGCAGATTCCGGAACTGGGGCTCCAGATCAACGAGTTCGAGCAGGTCACCGACGTACGCCGAACGAGCGGCGACGATTTCACCGTGGTGACCGACAAGTGCGAGTATCGCGCCCGCCGGGTGGTCCTTGCGATCGGTCGAGCGGGGAACCCGCGCAAGCTCCGCGCGCCGGGAGAGTCCGAGCACGCCGAGAAGATCAGTCAGAATGTGTCTGATCCCGACGAATGGCGCGACCGTGACCTGGTCGTCTTCGGTGCCGGGGACGTCGCATGCGAGGCGGCCGTCGTGCTGGCCGACGGGGGTAACCGGGTCGCGTTGGTGGCGCCTGATCGCGAGTTCACTTTTCCGAAGAAGCGCAACATCGACGCGGTGGCCGATCGCGCCCGGGACGGCAA
The DNA here is from genome assembly GCA_029260255.1 of Phycisphaerae bacterium. Taxonomy (GTDB): domain Bacteria; phylum Planctomycetota; class Phycisphaerae; order UBA1845; family UBA1845; genus OFTM285. The sequence goes on along the minus strand of JAJDDR010000312.1, from coordinate 5,423 downwards.
GATCGCCGTTCATCTGTCGCACAAAGCCGCCGGAATCGGCGACGCGGAAATCGAGATCGAGCACATCGACACGGGCGAGAAGACCGCGTTGCGTTACGACCACGTGTTTCGCTGTATCGGGGCGGAGTTGCCGCTGAAGTTCTTCGATCGGATCGGTGTGACGCTCGAAAAGACGTGGCACCTCAAGCGGTGGATCACGCTGGCTGTCGCATTCATGAGTTGTTACACGATCTACGGGGTGAAGAAGCCGGCCTGGCCGTTCTCGCCCGGAGCGATTCTCGAGCGTGTGCCGAACCTTGTCACTTTTTCGACGCCCGAGTTTCTGGGTCAGGCGGTTCGCATCGACCCGGTGTTCTGGTACGCCCTGGTGTACTCGGTTGTGATGACGGTGTTCGGGGTCAAAGCGTACCGGCGCTGGGGCGTCGCGTACAACGACTCCTATCAGAAGAAGCGCTACATCTCGCTGATCGTGGTGCAGTGGACGCTGGGGTTCATCATACCGGCGGTCATCATGTACTGGGTGCATTTCAAAATCGGCGACAACATGTGGCTGGGAAAGGCGGGGAACTACTGGCACGCCTTCGGGATCGAGTTGGCGTTTCCGCTGTACTTCTCGATGTTCTTCTATGACGTCGGGCTCTTCTATCTGATATTCGGTCTGGTATCGGCGTTCATCGTGATCCCGATTTTGAGCGTCTTTCACGGCAAACGCTATTGCACTTGGTTCTGCGGCTGCGGGGGGTTGGCCGAGACGCTGGGTGACCGGTGGCGGCACTTGGCGCCCAAGGGGAAGGTCAGCCGTCGTTGGGAGTGGATGAGCACGGCTGTTTTGATCTGGGCGTTTGTGGCGGCGGGGTTCGTGCTGGCGCGGACGGGGTTCGGGATCTACGCGGGGTCGTCGGCGTTCAGTCCGCAAGGGTGGGCGGCGACGGTCTTGTCGAGCTACGGATGGGTCGCCGACTACTGGTTGGCGGCCGTCATCCCGGTGACGCTTTATCCGATCGCGGGAGGCAAGATATGGTGCCGCTACTGGTGCCCGCTGGCCAAGTGGATGCAATTGTGGAGCAAGTGGCTGGGGCGCCTGCGCATCGTGAGCGACGAGAAGTGCATCACCTGCGGCGAGTGTTCGCGCTACTGCCAGGTGGGCATTGACGTGATGGGTTTCGCCAAGAACCGGCAGGAATTCTCGAATAGGAACACGGCGTGCATCCACTGCGGAATCTGTATCACGGTCTGCCCGATGGACGTGCTGGAGTTCGACAGCGGGAGGGCGGAGTAGGGGCGCGCTGTTTTCGGTATTTGAACCACAGAGGGCACAGAGATCACAGAGAGTTGAGGAGAGGGGCTGTTTGTGATGCCTTTTTTCTTTTCGATGCGTACTCTGTGGTTCAAAAAGTGGATTGGGATTCCGCCGGTTGAAAACCGGTGCCACGCTATTTCCGGGAGATGTCCCAGACGAGCCCGCCGCCGCCGGACATGCCGGAGATGAGGCGCTTGCCGTCGGCCGAGAATACCAGGCACATCGGCGTGCTGCCGACCTCGCGGAATTGGTGAATCTCGCTGCCGGTCGCGAGGTTCCACACGCGGACGGTCTGATCCAGACTGGCGGACGCGAGTAACCGCCCGCTGCGTGAAAAGGCGAGATGTGTTACCTCGCCGGTGTGCCCCTCGAGCGTCCGGATGCGTTGGCCGGATGCCAGTTCCAGCAGGTGGATGGCTCCATCGCCCTCGTTGTTCTTCCAGGCCGCGGCACAGGCCATGAGCTCGCCGTTTTGGGAGAATCCGAGCCGGCGCACTCGCTTGAACCCGGATTGCGTGCGCGCGATTCCGTTGCCGTCGGCCACCTCCCAGGCGAGCACCTCGCCCTGCGGCGTTGCCATGGCGAATCGATCGCTGCGCGGGGAGAACGCGGTGACCAGGTTTCGGCTCAGGGCACCTTCCGCGACGCGGATTTCGTTTCCGGTCTCGATGTTTCGCAGTCGGACGGGCTTGGCCTGTTCCCAGAGCGCAAGGGTGCTTCCATCCGGAGCGATGCGTGCCTGGGCATCGGTGCCGCGATAGACGAGGCGATCCGCCCCGGTGTTTAGATCCCACGCACGGACCGTCATCTCGAATTCGCGCACGCTGAGCGCTCGTCGCGATCGGGTGAAGAGCGTGGTGTGGTCCGGCGACATGGCGATGCCTCGCAGGTTCGAGTCGGTATCGAATGTGCGGATCATTTCTCCCGTGGGTACGTTCCAGATCCGAACTCTGGACAGCTCGGCCGCGGCCACCTGCGTTCCGTCGTCCGGCGCGATCGCGACGGACCACGTTGACAGTGTATCGCCCGACCGCTCCAGACGCCGACCGCTTTCCACGTCCCACAGCTCGATGGCCGACCTGTGCTCGATGCGCACGGCGAGCGTCTTGCCATCGGGTGACAGGACGATGTGCGGAACGCCGCCGAGCTTGTCGAATTGCCGCAGCTCTTTGCCGGCTGCGACGTCCCAGATGCGAATCGTCTCGTCCTCGCCGGCCGAGAGCAGTGTCTTGCCGTCCGGTGCGAAGGCAACGGATGAGACCTTGCCGGAGTGCCCGCTGTACTGAGCGACAGTGTCACCTTTTGGCACTGACCATGTGCGCACGACGCCGTCCAGCCCTCCGGTCACGATCAGCGATCCGCTCGGCGAGAACACGGCGTGGGTGGAAACGTCGGCGACGTCGAGCGTGCGAATCTCCACGGCATCGGCGACGTTCCACAGGCGGACAATCCTGCTGTAGGTCCCCCAGGAGACGACCATCGACCCGTCGGGTGAGAACGAGAGGCCGACGCCCGCGTCTTCGCGGTCGCCGAAGCGCGCGGTCTCGTTGCCGGTAGCGGGGTCCCATGCGCTGATGGTCGAGTTGGTGTTTCCGGTGATGAGTTTCTTGCCGTCGGGCGACAGCACGGCGCAGTACACCTTGGCCCACTGCGGATCGAGCGCCATCTGCCGGAGCATCTTTCCGGTTGTCGCGTCCCAGATGCGCAGTGGAAAGTTGCGGCCGCCGGCGGAGTAGAGCACGCGTGCGTCGGGGGAAAAGGCCAGCGACGTTACCGTTCCGAGTTGGCTTGGGATGCGCATGCGTTCGCGGCCCGTCGCGACGTCCCAGAGCCGAATCGTGCCGTCGAGGTGCCCGCTGCCGGTGGCGAGTGTCTTGCTGTCGGGTGAAAAGGCGAGGCAGCGCACCTCGTCTCCGTGTCGCAGTCGAGATTCACCCAGGCGTTGGACGGCGCCGGCGGGGAGGGACTCGCTCGGAGCGAGATTCGGCTGCAACGGCGGTGTGTCGGCCGCCGCGCCGAGCGCGGCGAGGGCCATGACGAGCGGTGTTGCGAGCGCGTGGTGGTTTAGCATGCCATCACCGTATGCTCCCGGGGCGGTGGACACAAGCAATGCGTTTCCGCGAGACACGCGCGGTGTCCGATCGGCTTCGCGGTCCGGTCGTGCGCTCGCGTTTTCGGAGTTCGCGGCGATCTCCGGAAGGTGCTCGAGGCAGAGCCCGAACCAGGTCTCCGGGGTGGCTGAGATGTCGTTCAACTGGGCGGGGCACATGAGGGACATCCGGGTGATCATCTGCTCTTTCCTGGTGACGTCGGTGGCGAGAATCGCCACGTTTCCCGGGAAGCGCCCTCGCGGGTCGGACGGATCGCACGCCCGTTGACAGGGGGGGCGCGGCTCTCTAAAAGGGGGCGGATCACTGTTTTCGGTTGGTTTCTTTCCAGAAGTACCCTGCGGTGGATGATTCAAACGCGAAACTCGATGCGCTGCGAGCGCGAATCGACCACCTCGATCAGCGTATCGTCGAGGCTCTGAGCGAGCGCGCCCGCGTCGTGATCGACATCGGAGAGACCAAGCGCTCCGCGGGAACGCCTTCCTATGTGCCCGACCGTGAGCGCGGCGTACTCGACCGGGTCAGGAAACTGAACGAAGGCCCGCTTTCGGATCAGACCATCGCCGCGATTTATCGCGAACTCATGAGCGGGTCGCTCGTGTTGGAGCGCCCGCCGCGGATCGCCTACCTGGGTCCGGCGGGGAGTTTTTCGCACCTGGCCGCGAGCCGGAAATTCGGGTCGACGGTTGAGTATGAAGCGCTCGAACACATTTCGGCCTGCTTCGACGAGATCGAGCGCGGACGGGTCGATCTGGGCGTCGTCCCGGTCGAGAACTCCGTCGGCGGGGGGATCGTCGATACGTTGGACGCGTTTACGGCACGCGAAGTTGCGATTTGCGCGGAGATCAACCTGGGCGTCCATCACCACCTGCTCGGCAACGGGCCGTTCGATGGAGTAGAGACCGTCTGCTCGAAGCCCGAGGCGTTCGTCCAGTGTCGCAAGTGGCTGACCGAAACCGGTCTCACCAACAAAACGCAGCCGGTGGCGAGCACGAGCAAGGCCGCCGAGATGGCCGCCGGCGACCCAACGATCGCCGCCATCGGCAGCAAGCTCGCCGGCGACATTTTCGGGTTGAGCGTGCTGGCCGACCGCATCGAGGACGACCCCAACAACGTCACGCGTTTCCTGGTGATCGGGCGCGAGTCCGCGCGGCCCACCGGCGATGACAAGACCGCGATCTACTTCAACGCGTCCGATCGGCCGGGCGCGCTGGTTGAGGTGTTGGACGCGTTTCGACGGGCGGGGGTCAACATGACGTTCATTCAGTCGAGACCGAGCCGCTTGCGACGCTTCGACTACGCATTCTTCGCCGATCTGGTCGGGCACGCCGACAGTGAGGACGTTGGTGCGGCGATCACCGAGGCCAGAGCCCACTGCCTCGATCTGAAGGTGCTGGGCACGTTCCCGCGGGCGGTGGAAGTGGTTTAGGGGTGCCTGGCGTTTTCGGCGGTCTCCGGCAGGATCGTAGCGTCCGCCCCCCGCGGCGGTCGAGAAGACGCTTACCCGTATTCCACGTCCGGCACGGGGGCCGGACGCTACGTAGCCCGCGTCACGTATCCTCCGCCGCTTCCGTCACGCACCCAACACAACGGAGGTACGAGCGATGAGACGAATGGGTCGCATCAATTGATGGGATTGGAGTGCAATGGACACTGCGTATCACTTAACCCCCACGTTGCATAAAACCGGGCTCGCAGTGGGCGCGAGTCTTGAGAATTCCCGGGGAATCGCAGTCGTTTATGGTCCATCCGCCGATGTCGGCAAACCGCACGTTGCGTGAGATCTGGCGATCGGAGGATCGGCATTGCGAGAATCGTCGAATTGTACCAGACAATGCCATAGTGTGGCACTTTGTAGTTGAAAAGATGAACCTTCTCGGTATGATGTGTGTATCGCCAAACACGCACAGCAATACCCAGAGGTTCATCGCCATGAAGCATAGCAAAAAGAGCATTCAACGGAAAGCCCACGCAGTTCCCAGAATCAGATTCGAACGGCAGCAACTCACTTCCTT
>JAJDDR010000311.1 GCA_029260255.1 Phycisphaerae bacterium | reverse complement strand
TCGCCCGCCGTTCCGGTTTGACGCATTCTATTGGCGGGAATCACGCATGCAAGCAAGTGGGGCGTAGTCCGAGACTGCTTGCCGTCGCTCGCGCTTGTGAGTTGGTGGCTTCCGTCGCGTTGACGATCTCGCGAAGTGGTGTCCCGCCGTCGAACGACAGTCCGCGCGCGGTAGGCAATTGACTGCGGCGATCACACCCCGTTGCGCGAATGGGTTCCGTCGCCATCGCCATCGCCGTTGCCGCCCGGGCCGGCGGACGCCGCCGTCGCCAACGCCGCGGCTTTGCGTTCGTGCTCGACCACTTCGGGCGGCAACTCTGCCATGGGCTGAAAGCCCCGCATCTCACCGCAGGCCCGCATCTCGCGGAGCGCGCGTGTTGTTTCCGTCATCACCGCGTCGACGGCCAACCGAATGTCGGCCGACACCGTCAGGGTCGTGTCGATCTCTCTGACGCGCGGCAAGAGCGACAGGACCGACTCCACGAACCACTTGGGGTCTTTCCTGGCGAGCGAGCGGACCATTTCGACGCCGTCCAGTTCGTCCCAGAGTCCCTGCATCTCGCGGCGAATCCGCGAGAGAGGAACCGTGCCCTTCGGTCGTCCCGGCCCGCCGGGGTTTCCGGTCTTGAATCGCGTGTCAGTGCTTGGCATGGCGATCGATTATACGCAGGTCGGCCCGTTTTGCCCGTTTTTTCGACGTCTTGAAACCCAACCACCCACGCACGCACGCCGCCCACGCGCATCACGCCGCACCCTATTGAATTACGCCGCACGGAGTCGTAGACTGATGCCATCGTTGATGGGGTCTGTGCACACTAACCCACACCCCCCCTTTCGGAGACCTTCGCGATGCTTCGACGATTCGCGCTTTGCTTGACGATGATGATCTTGCTGCATCTGAGTTCGGGGGCGGCGGCGCAGGTGTCGATCTCGTTCGATCCGGCGACGCTTGAGCCGGGTGTGGCCACTGACTTAACGATGCAGCTGACCGACACGTCAGGTGGACACGCCCGGTACACCTCGATCTTTTTGGCGTTCGATCTATCGAACGGCCTGACGTTGAACGACTTTTCGTGGATGCACGACATCGCGGACCCCGGCCTTTGGCTGGCTGAGGTGGCATTGTACCGCAATCCACCTGAGGCGTCTGCCGTGGTTTGGTCCACTGCGTCCGATGCGGGCCTGGCGGTGAGGCCTAACGAAGAGATGGTCGAAGTTGCCGTGATGAACGTGACGGCTGCGGTGGCTGCCGCGGGGACGACGCAGACGATCACAGTGATTCCGGCGAACCCGACTAGCCAGGGGATTACCGATCACAACTACGATAACCTGGAGATCGACTCGGGTGCGACGTTTTCAGTTACCGTGGGCGGTTCGGGCGGCACAGAGAGCGGTTCGACGGGCGGGGGTGGTCCTGGTGATCCTCCGATGGATAATCCGGACGGTCCGGCGGACCCCGGTGACGGTGGCGACGTCCCAACGGGTTCGGGTAACGACGACGGAGACGCCGATGATCCCGACGCGCATCCCGATGACGTGGTTGTCGACGAGCCCGGCGGGGACGATCCGGTCGCGGAGGGTGACGATGGCGAGACCACCGGCTCTTCGGGATCGTCCGACGGCTGGGGCGTTGAGCCCGATGGAGAGCCCTCGGATGACGCAGCGAACGAGACGTCCAACCGGCCCCCGTTCTGCGGTTTGGGGATGGTCGCCCCGGGGCTCTTCACAATGGCAGCACTGTTTGCCACAAAGTTGCTTAGACCTAGTCGGTGGTAGTTCTGCAGCTCGGGGGCTGGGGCGAAAGCAGGTTGGAATGCGTCGTCGGGATTGTGGTTTGCTACTCGGCGTTACGCTCTGAACCCGGCCCCATGAACGAGCACGCCAAACCGCCTGAACAAAGGCTTCGCAGATCAAGGCATTCGTTAGTGCCCGCTCCTCATCACTCGGATCACTGTTCCAATCCGCGCCGTGCTTTTCAAGCCAGAGATGGATTGAGAACATCAAAGCGACTTCGTACTGAACGCTGAGGGATGCGCACCGCAGTTCTTTCGCTGAGCGGGCCGACCGTACCTTGGCTTTGAGCCTGCCCATCAGTGCGGCTCGCTACTCCACCGAGAACACCTTCATCACTTCGTCGCCGTAGTGGTTGATGACCTTGATCGCGATCTTGCCGGTTTCGGGCTTGGCGAAGGGGCGGCTCTTGGTTGAATACAGTTCCGACCATGCGGCCTCGTCGATCTCGGCGCGCAGGGCGCGTTTGAGCTTCTCGTATGGCTCGTCCGCGCCGGTGAAGTAGGCGTGACGCACGAAGAAGCTCTCGCCGTTGTAGTTTGTGTCGATGAACCAGCAGGCGATGTCATCAGTGCTGCTCGATCGCACCTCGCCCGTCGTCGGGTCGTACACGTCCAGCCCGTTGATCTCGACCGTCACCTTGCCGTCCTTGCCGGTGGCTACATCTACATCCGGCTCGCCGAAGACCATAAACAGGTTGCCCGATCCCGTCTTCTTGAGCAGCTCTCCCATCGCCAGATCCGGGTTCATCTTGGTGGGCAGCACGACCAGCTTGCCATAGCGTTTAGCCTCATCGCCGACGGCCGAATCGAAGGCGAAGCCGCAGACGATCAGCATGTCGAACCCGACACCTTGCACCGCCTCCTTGGCCGCTTCCTTTATGAGCAGCGCCCCGACCGTGCCATGCTCGGGGCCGATGCAGATGGCCGCACGCTTGTTGGTGCCGTCCGACTCGGCGAAATGTCCCTCGCCGTGAATCCACTGGCCCGCGTAGGGCTGGAGCGAGTCGAACTTGAGTCGCTCGTTCTTGTAGGTGTTTTGCACGCCGGCGGTGCGCAGGTTCTCAAGGACCAGTGCGCCGAACTTGTCCGGGCCGTACGTCTTGAGCGTTCGTCCGTCGCTGCCCACCTCAGCCCGTTCCTTCTTTGCCGCCGCGCTAATGGTGCGATGCGGCGACAAACTCTCGACGGTGAACGGTCCGGTGACGCGCACGCGTTTGTTGTCTTGGTATGGCTTGTCGTAGAGAATTTCGCTGTCCGCGCGGCGAGCGATGGATTCGTCGATCTCTTTCTGCCGCTTGCGCCGAAGCCCCCACCACTCGACAAGTAGCGCGACTCCGCTCGATCCCTCCGTGTTGCCGGCGGTCAGGAAGCGCGGGAATCCGGCGGTTTGGGGGGGTGAGTGGGCTGGTCTGACTGGGGAAAGCCGAGTGATCGGCAGAGATCGCCGAGGGAGACGGCTTGGGCAGAGGGGGTTCGTTTCGAGGATTGG
>JAJDDR010000032.1 GCA_029260255.1 Phycisphaerae bacterium | reverse complement strand
GAGAATTGTGACAGCGACGCCGAGCGGAATATCGACATCGGTATGCGAGCCCGGAATAAGCGTGAGCGTCTTCACCGCATCACGGATCGCGGTTTCGCTGGTGCCGGTGATAGTGATCTGGCCTGGGGTCGACTGGTCGATGGTCGCGCCAACAACGGTGCCGGCTCCAATCGTCGAGCCTGCTGGAATTCCGGTGATGACGATCTGCGTGATTGCTTCAGACGTGTCGCCGATGGCCGTTTCGCCAAGCGTGATACCGGCTTCAAGCGGCGTGCCGAAGCCAACGGGTGCGATGTTGCCAGGGGCCTGTGGCAAGTTTGGATCGACGATGCCGTCCTCGTTGACGGTCGACGAAGAATTGATGGCGGGCGTATCGACGACAGGCGTCACTTCGACGGTGACGGTCGTGGTCGATTCATTGCGCAGGAGGGAAACCTGGCCGCCGGACAGGGTGGATTCGATCACGCCGATGCGGATGCCAACCGGGAAATCGACGTCGCTATCGAGCGGTGGATCGATCTGAATGTCGTTGGCAAGGAAGTTTTCGAATTGTGCCGTCGTCGCGGTGCTGGGCGTGAACGTATAAACGTCGCCGACCTTCACCACCTGGATGCCGTTGGGCAGAACCGGGGGCAAGATGAGGTTGATGCCTGCCGGCATGGTGATTTCGGCGAAGTCGTAGGTTTCAGAGCCATCGGTGTCGCCCAGCGCCGACGTAATCACGAGATCGATGGGATTGTCTTCGGTGCCGGAGGCTGCACCGGAAATGACCGGGGCGTCGGCAACGGCTGCGACTGCCACCGTGTGCGTGCCGTTGAATGTCTGGGTGGCGTCATCCACCGGATTGTCGGGATCGTTATCGCGAATGGTGACAGCGACGCCGAGGGAGATGTCTGCATCCTCATCCGGGCCAGGAACGAGCGTGATGGTTTGGAGCGCAGCGCGGATCGTTGCCTCGTCGATGCCTGTCACCGTGATCTGACCGGGCACGGACTGATCGATCGTCGCGTTCAATACGAGACCCGCTGCAATCGTCGCAGTGGCGGGAATACCCGTGATGACGACCTGGGTCAGTTCCTCGGAATTGTCGCCGACGGCGGTTTCGCCGAGCTGAATGCCGGCTTCGATCGAGGTGCCGATAGGCGCGGGACCATCGCCGCCTGGAGGATCGACCTGGTTGGGGTCAAGGATGCCATCTTCGTTGACGGTCGATGAGGAGTTGATCGCGGGCGTATCGACAACGGGCCTCACGATGACCGGAACGGTCGCGGTCGATTCGTTGCGAAGCTGGGTGAGCTGGCCACCGGACAGCGTCGTTTCAATCGTGCCGATCTTCAGGCCAATGTTGAAGTCGACGTTGCTGTCAAGCGGTGGCGAAATCTGAATGTCGTTTGCCAGGAAGTCTTCGAACTGCGCCGTGGTCGCCGTGCCGGGCGTGAAGGTATAAACGTCGCCAATCTTGGTGACCTGGATGCCGTTCGGCAGCACCGGCGGCAGGATCAGGTTGATGCCGGCAGGCATTGTGACTTCGGCAAAGTCATAGGTTTCAGATCCGTCCTGGTCGACGAGCGCGGATGAAATCGGCAGGTCGATCGGGTTGTCTTCCGTGCCAATCGCGATACCGCCAATCACGGGCGCATCGGCGACGGCTGCGACGGCGATTGTGTGCGTGACCGGTGCCGAGACGGCAACGACGCCGGCATCGGTCGTCTCGACGACGACCTGCAGGTTGACGTCGACATCCGAATGGAGTGGTGGCGTCAGGGTGAGCGAAGCGACGGTATCGCGGATGTCCTGCTCGGTGCCGCCGGTCACGGTGATCGTGCCGGTGCCGGGATTGAAGCCGATGGTGGCACCGCCGAATTCGGTTCCCGTCGGCGTAACGCCGGATGGCACACCCGAGATGGCGACGCGCGTAATGGATTCCGAGCCGTCGGCGTCGATCACCGGGCCGATGTTGATGTTTGCGCCGAAGTTCACGGCGGTGTCTTCATCCGTCGCGCTCGCGCCGGAAATGGTGGGAAGATCGTCGACGGGCGCAATGACGACCTGAATCGGCGCGGTATTGGTTGCCTGGTCGAGGTTTGCCTGTTCGGTGGCGATCGCGGTGATCGTCATGTCGAACGTGCCGTGGTCGTTCGGCGGCGGGTTGTAGAAGACGCCCGCGATGTCGGCAGGCGGAATGGAATACGTCTTGGTGCCGTCGAGTTCGAGAACGAACGGGAACTCCGTTCCGCCTACGTTTTCGAGCTTGGCATCGGGATCGACGTTGCGGATCTCGAAGGTGAGGACTTCCGAGCCGTCGGTGTCGACGAGGGAGCCATCGAGACCGATCAGTGCGACGCGCTGGTCTTCGTCAGTTGTGTAGTTTCCGCCGGTGACGGGGGGAAGGTCGGCAACGGGGATGACATCGATGACATAGGGATGCACGACGGTAGCTGTGTCGTTGAAGCCGGGCACGCGCGGGTCGGCGTTCGACTCGATCGTCTTGACCGTGACGTCGAGCGTGATCTGTCCGGAAAAGTGCAGCGGTGGATCAAACGTCAGCAGCAGGAGTGCTGCCTGAATGTCGGCGGTGTCGCCCGTCAGGCTGATGCTGCCGCCGGGAAGCGGCGTGACCGTTGCGGCAATGGGGCCGGAGAAGCCCAGCGTCGCGCCGGGTGGAACATTGGTGATCTCAACAAAGCAGATCGTTTCCGAGCCATCGGTATCGCCCAGCGTTACCGAGACGGGCGTGGCAATGAGCGTGTCTTCGGGCGTCACGGCCGCGCCGGAAATCAATGCTGGATCAGCGACCGCCTCGACAGTGACGTCGGCGGTACCCTTGATCTTTTCGCCGGTGCGCGGATCGGTGAAGCTGTAGTCGAATTCGGCCTTTCCGGAAAAGCCCGGCAGCGGCGTGTACTTGAACGTCCCGTCAGGCTTTACCGTGATGGTGCCAAAGGCCGGGTCCATCGAAACGCGGATATCGCGGGCCGGCAGGAGGGCATCTTTGGAAGAGAATAGCTCGCCGCAGAACAGGTTGTCTTCGAGCAGACGGAATGCGAGCGGGCCATCGATCAGATCAGCGTAGACGGGGGTGGAGTTGCCAAGGTCGGGCAGGATGCCGTCGACGCTGAGGTGATCGGTCGAGGCGCGGTAGTATTCGAAATCACCGAGCAGCCAAAGGTGATCGACGCCAGCTCCAACGCCGGTCGTTTCACCGACAAAGCGGGTGTTATCTGTCGATGAGATTTTCTCACCGTTGCGAAGGCCGGGTTCTTCATCGCCAAGTCCGGTGAGGTGTCCCAGCGCCTGGCCGGTTCCCACATTCGGGTTTTCGCCCGCCGAACCAACTTCGCCGCGCTTGATGTCGTCGCGGCCGAATTGGGCGGTTTCTTCGGCCAGCGGGCCAAGTTCATTGCTGCCATTGCCGGCTGCCGATCCAACAGTACCGTTGATCAGGCCTGTTGCGTCTCCTGAAACGGCGCGACCGACGGCACTTCCATCCGCCCAATCCTGGGATTTATC
>JAJDDR010000310.1 GCA_029260255.1 Phycisphaerae bacterium | reverse complement strand
TGGTGGGGCAGCAAGGGTCCGGTCTTCCGGTTCGTGGTCTCGTTTTCGGTGCTGATGTCGTCGTTCGCGGTGTTCTTCTTTGCCTACTTCACGGGGACTGAGACGTTTGACGCCTACTTGGAACTGAACGCGGATGTTTCGGCGCGCATTCTCCGACTCCTGGGAGATGACGCTCGGGCGTCGGGGTTCTCGGTTGCGTCCGCGCGGGCGTCGGTGCAGATTCGCCACGGCTGCGATGCGATATTTCCTTCGGCGCTTTTCGTGGGGGCCGTCCTGGCATCTCCCGTGCGATTTCGATCGAAGATCCCGGGCATGTTCATCGGGTCGGTCGTGTTGCTGACCATCAATCTGATTCGCATTATTACGCTCTACTACACGCGGATCCACGCGCCCGACTACTTCCACATAATGCACATCGACGTGTGGCAACCCGCGTTCATCTTCCTGTCGCTGCTGTTCTGGGTGATGTGGGCGTTGCGCGCCACGCGCAGGCCAATCGAGGTGCCCGATGGTGGCACGTAAGAAGGTCATCGGGTTCTTCGTTCTGCTCATCGTTTTGTACACGCTGTTCGCCTGGCCGAATCCGACGGTCGAGTCCGCCTACAGCCGGGGATTCGTCAAATGCGCTGAGTTCCTGATGCGCGTGGATCGCGACCCGCCGACCGACGGCGGCCCGCCGAAAGGTGTCTACGGGACCGACGCGATTGTGTGGCTCTCGTCGGAGTACGACAAGGATCGCGAGCGCGACGTGAGGTTCCTTACGGTGAACAGGCTCAACGGCCGGGGCGTGGAGAATGAGGTGACCAGCAGTCGCCATGTGGGATACATGCCGGCGGCCGTGTTCCTGGCGCTCGTTTTGGCAACGCCGGTCCGTTGGAAGCGCCGGGTCATGGCGCTCATCTTGGGCCTGGTGTTGGTGCATGTCTTCGTCGCGGCGCGCCTCGCGATGATCCTTGTCCACAAGTTCCACGGCGACGATTCGTATTGCCTCTTCCATTGGGACTCACCGTGGGACACTGTCCTGGAAGTCGCATTTCGCCTCACGGCCGTTGTGCCCGCGTCGATCTACGTCGTGCCGCTGATCATCTGGATCGCAGTGACCTTTCGGCGGGAGGATTGGGAGACACTGCTCTCCCGCTTCCAGCCGGGCGAGTCGGATTGAGAATGCGGTGTTCGTCGGCACGTCAGGTTGGCGTTCGTGTCTGCAAACAACTATCCCGATCCGCGAGCATCTGACGGGCTCCGCCGCAGCTCCTTCCGTTGCCACGGCCCCCATCAAGCGGCTTTCCAAAACACCCCTCGTGCGCCTCAGGAGACGATTCTGCGAGTGAATGCAAGGCGCGGGCGTGTCGTTCGACCAATGGCCTGAGGGATATGCGATTTGGAGTTCCGACCGGCTGAGCGCATGGCGCGACGTTGACGCCGGGCCCCGTGCGCGGCACCCTTTGAGGTCGGAAGGACTACCGGAGTAAGGAGAACTATCGATGCAACGCCAACGTGAGATGTGGGTATCGTTCTGTGCCGTCGCCATGGTGACGTCGGCCGCTGCGGGACAGGTGTCGCTGGACTGGGAGACCACGGTATCGGTCACCTCGGAACTGGAAGGCGGGGACGATCTGGTCGTGGACGCGGAAGGCAACGTCCTCGTGATCGGGGATCTCAACGTGGAGCGCGATTTCTACGTCATCAAGTTTGACGCTTCGGGCGACTTGGTGTGGAGCCGGATCATCGGTGGTAATTCGCTGGACTACGTCCGCAGCGTGGCGCTGGACGATGCGGGTGATGTGTATCTTACGGGTCGAACGCTGTCGTCGGATTTTCCAACGTTGTCAGCTTACCAAAACACCCTGAATGGTCCATCCGATGCGTTCGTGATGAAGCTCTCCGGGCAAACCGGGAGCACGCTGTTTTCCACCTTCTTTGGAGGCTCGCGGAGCGAGGGCGGCAACGACATCGCGTTGGGTTCCGACGGGAGCTTGTACCTCGCGGGGCATACGGACTCGCTCGATCTGGAAACCGTCAACCCGATACAAGGCGCGCTGACACTGACACAGTGTTTCTGTGACGACGCCTTCATCGCCCGGTTCTCGCCGCAGATCGACGAGCTCACGTTCAGCACATATCTGGGCGGCGCTTTCGACGATGAGGCCTCGGAGATCGAAGTGGACGCTGCGGGAAACATCTACTTCGCGGGACGGACGAAATCGGCGGACTGGCCGACCCTGAACGCAGTCCAACCGACGATGGGCGGCGGACAGTTCGACATGGTCGCCGGCAAGATCTCCGCGCACGAGACGCTTGGCTACAGCACCTACCTGGGAGGGGAGGACTGGGAGTTGCTCGCGGGAATGGCCATCGACGATGGCGGAAACATGTACCTGGGCGGCAGCACCCGGTCGATTTTCTTCCCGACGACGCCGGGCGCGTTTGGAGACATGTTCGTCGGCGGAATCGGCGCCTGTCCGGTGCCGTTTGGACCGGTTAACAACTGCTTCGACTGGTTCGTGACCAAACTGTCCACCGACGGAAGCACGATGGCCTACAGCACGTTCGTTGGAGGGCACAGGGAGGATGAGCCACGAAACCTCGTGGTTGACGATGACGGCCGGGCCATCCTGATCGGCTACACTTATTCCCATGACTTTCCGACGGGCGCGCCCTTCGGCACGGTCGTGGTCGCGCGACTCAACGGTGCAGGGAGCGACCTGGAGTCCGTCCTGACGCATGATACGCCCGGCTCCAACGGCGGCTCGGGCGTCGCCGTCGACGGACGTGACATCTACATCACCGCGTCGGTGGGCCTGCCGTACGACACGTACGTGGCCAAGTTCTCCGCGGCGATACCGGGCGACATCGACGAGGACGACGATATCGACCTGGCGGACTTCGCCGTGTTCCGCGTCTGCACGGCCGGTCCCGGCATCACCACGCCTCCGCAGGGCTGCGATGCCGAGAGCTTCGCCAACAGCGACCTCGACGGGGACGGAGACGTGGACAACGGTGATTTTTCCGTGCTGCAGCGGCAGTTCACCCCGGAGCCTTGAACAACCTGATCAGATTGCCCCGACCCGGAAGAAGGTGCGTCCACGCGTGCAGGGGTCGGCGCATTCGTTGCCGTTGCACGCTGACCGATCGCGAAACCCGGGGTCCACACTCACACGGTGACCTGCCGACGCGGGTCGCGCGCCAGATAGACCACCCATCGTGTACTCCCGATCCGGCAAGTGCCATCAGGCCGATCGTCTGAATGCATCGCTCCACTCTCCTGAACTGGCGGCGGAGCGCTGTTCGTATTCGCTTTGACAGGCAACGCATCGTGCTGCTTCGGGCTTAGCCTGCAGGCGCAGCGCGGGAATCCTCTTGTCGCAGTCGGCGCAGATCCCGTACGTGCCGTCGCGAATACGCCGCAACGCGTCGGCGGCTTCCGCTGCCCGCGAGTGCCCTCTGCCGAAGGTGACACGAACGGCCTCATCGTTGGCCAACTCACGCAGCATTTCTTGTCGCTGCCTTGCCCGCGTTGTGGCGTTGCGTCGGTGCATGATCGAAACCTCCTTCATCTCAAATGACTTGGCTGGTCGCGCTTTACCCGCGACGAGACATCCCTTCGGGTCTCGGTCGTACGCACTTGCGCACCTTACCCGACCAACGTGGGTGGCGGGTCACTCGCCCGGAGTGGACGAATCCGTTCGGCGATCCCGCCGTCTGCCTCAGCCTACGCAAGACGTGTGCCACGGACGCCTGAATCACGTGAAGTGTCGCAATAAGTTGGCATGTAGGAGGTTATGGATGGCGACGCCGAGAGGTCCGGAGCCCATCGCCTGCCCACGAAATGCCCATGTCGGCCAGTCGGTGTCCGGGCTGGCAACTCGATGGCGGTCCATGGGTTCAGGTATCGATGTCAACCGACGTGGTCGTCCGGATTCCGTACTGTGCTATTCTCTTGCGGAGTGTCGTGCGGCTGATGCCCAGCATCTTCGCCGCCGGGGCGAGTTGTCCTCGCGTGCGCGCAAGGCAAACACGGATGATCTCGCGTTCGACCGTGGCGGTTGCGGTTTGGTGCAGCTTGCCGGCAAGTGCCGGCTGCGAGGCGAGCTTCTCTGCGACCAATCGCGCTTCGTCAGCGGGTGGTCCGGCGGTCAGATGTTCCGCTGCTGCAACGTCACTTGATCCGGGACGGACAGCCTTACGAATATGGTCGGGAAGGAACTCGAGCCGCATCACGGAGCCGCGTGCCACCACCAGAGCTGCTTTGATTGCATTCTCCAACTCGCGTACGTTTCCCGGCCAAGGGTATTTGAGGAGCACGGGAAGTACGTCCGGCGAAAACGAGCGGATGTCTGCGCCGAGGCTCCGGTTATAGCGCCGCACGAGTTGGTGTGCGAGAAGCACAGCGTCGACCTCGCGCTCCCGAAGCGGTGGCACGTCTATGCTGGCCACCTTTAGCCTGAAGTAAAGATCCTGCCGAAACCTCTTCTCATCGATGAGGGTTTCGAGGGGCTGATGCGTCGCACCAATGATTCGCACATTGCTCGTAATGAGCTCGGTCCCGCCGAGCCGTTGGAACGAGTTGTCCTGCAGTACGCGTAGCAGCTTGGCTTGTGTGGCGAGGGGTATGTCCCCGATCTCGTCCAGAAAAAGCGTGCCGCCGTCGCACTGCTCGAACTTGCCGATCCGGCGAAGCGCTGCGCCGGTGAACGCTCCCTTTTCGTGCCCGAACAGCTCGCTCTCAATCAACGTTTCCGGAATTGCCGCACAGTTGATGGCGAGGAACGGCTGATCCTTGCGCGGGCTGTGGTGCTGAATGGCCCGCGCAACCAACTCCTTTCCGGTACCGCTTTCGCCGGTGATGAGCACGTTGACGTCTCGCGGGGCGATGCGCCCGATCAGCTTGTACACCTCTCTCATCGCGGGCGATTGCCCGATGATTCGCTCGACGGCAACGTCGTCGTCCGGCTTTTCGTAGACCGCCGGTACATGGATGTCGCGGCTGATTCGAAGCGCCGCTCCAATGTGCTGTGCCAGGATCTTCGTCTCGATCGGAGTGACCAGGTAGTCAAGAGCGCCGCGTTTGATGGCCTCGATGGCCTGCTCGCTGTCGGCCGGCTCGGTGTATAATAGGACGCAGGCGCGCGGGAGCTGTTCTCGCACAGCCTCAAAGGTGGAGTAATCGCAAAGAATCAGATTGGCAGGCGCACCGGCAAGTTCGTTGGCGGCCTCTTTCAGCGTGCCGAGATGCGTCAGGTTCGCTTCAAGTTCCCGGCACGCATCACGCACTTTCTGTGCAATGCCGCGGTCTTCCGTAATCAGCAAGACGGTGTCGACCATCACATATGGTCCTCTCGAACTCCCAACTCCGTTTCAATCGCCGTTTCCGTCGACCGCCGGTGGCCGTTCATCCGCGGCTGCGCTCCGAGGGAGGATCATCCGGAGCACGAGGAGTCCCGCAATCGCGGAGACAATCGACGCGCCAAACACGCCCGCCCGTGTCGCCACCGCATACTGACTTCCCTGTCCCTCGAAAGCGAGCATCCCAATGAACAAGCTCATCGTAAAGCCGATCCCGGCGAGAAGTCCGACCGCGAACATCATTGGCCACGTGACGCCGTTGGGCAACTTGGCCGCGCCGGTCCAGACGATAAGCGCCGAGCACGCGAACACTCCTAGCGGCTTTCCAAAACAGAGGCCTCCCGCGATACCGAGCGTGATCGGGCCGAACAAAGCCTCGGATGACACGCCCCTGAAAGTAACGCCTGCGTTGGCGAACGCGAACAGCGGGAGGATTACGAACGCAACCCACGGGTGCAGGATGTGCTCCAGGTGACGCAACAATGACTCGCCGCGGTCGTTCTGCACTTTGAGTGGAATCGCGAGCCCGAGCGCAACTCCCGCGAGTGTCGCATGCACACCGGATTTGAGCACACAGATCCACATGATGGCCCCGACCAGGAAGTACGCTCCGAGATGTTTCACCCCGAGCCGGTTGAGGACTACGAGGATCACGAGCCCTCCGATTCCGAGCAGCAGCGCGGTCAGGGATAGCTGACTTGTGTAGAGCAGTGCGATGATGACGATCGCCGCAAGGTCGTCGACGACCGCCACGGTCGTTAAGAACACTTTCAGCGACAGCGGCACGCGACTGCCAAGTAACGACAAGACGCCCAGCGAAAACGCGATGTCGGTCGCAGCCGGAATGGCCCAACCTTTGACGGCCACGGGATCGCCCCAGGTCATCCATGCGTAGATTGCGCCTGGCAGCGCAACGCCCCCCAACGCGGCAAACGCGGGTAGCGCAAGTCGACCCGGACTTGCCAACTCTCCCTCAAGGGCTTCGCGTTTGATCTCGAGCCCGACAAGCAGAAAGAATATGGCCATCAAGCCGTCGTTAATGACCAAGAGGACGTTCTTGTTCAGCTCGAGGCCTCCGAGCTTGATCTCGATTGGCACATCGAGGAAGTACTGGTACCAACCTGCGAGCCCGGGGATGTTGGCAAAGAGCAGAGCGACTCCGCTGGCGGCCAGAAGGAGAATGCCGCCAGCCGCTTGCAGCTCCAGAAACCTGCGAACGGCACTGCCTGGCCTACCGGTCTTCATCGTAGCTCCCCGAAACTGTGTGTTCGTCGAATTCCGGTCTTGTCCCCAGCGGCGCTCGTCCTCGCGGGCGAGAGATACTACCACGCGAAGCAGGTCGCGGACGAGTACGCTTGACCCGCGTCGGAGGAAATGTGTAACGCGAGAGATAAAGCGTGGTGTGCCGTAAATCAAGCTCGAGACGTTGCGGAGAGCGCTACACACGCCGTATTCGAAGCGTGAAACGGGACGACCGAAGCTTCAAGGGCCGGAATCTGAAGCGTGAAATGCAGAGCGGGGGACCGGGCAGAGCCCATTTGGGCGTTGAGTGAACGATGTCTGCGTGCGGCGAGTAGTGCTGTTGAGGGCTTTTTCGACGCACGCGAGTTGCGCGGCACCGCTCCCAATACAGGTTGCGGTGTAGTTTGACGGGTCGCGGGGGCGGATCGCTCCCGTCACACTCCCTCCCCAGTCGGGTTCAGGAATATCGAGCAAACTGCGTTCCGGCGGCGGCGAGGCCCACGATGCAGCCGGACACGGCGAATGACGCTCGCCGGTTGGTTTCAAGTGCGCTTGACGCGAGCGGAATGATCGCGCCGGGTTGCCCGCACATTGCTCATCGACCCGTCCGCGCCGATCCGCCGCTGAATCGCGGTGACGCACCCTGACGCAGACGCAGATGGCGGTTCACCGGAAGGCGTGACCACGTTTCGACCGATCGGTCGGGCCAAGTGACCGTCAGTTGATCGATGACGCGCGCGTGTCGCAGCCCGACGTGCAGGCGGGGATCGTTGCTTCCGAGGTAGCCGGCGTGGGGGCGGACCTCGCGCCGGTAGCGCGCGCCGCCGGCTTGCAACTCGACGCGCGCGTTGATCGCGTTGCGATTGCCGCCGGCGGGGACCAGGTCAAGCACGGTCCACGCCATCTGCGTTTTGTTGTTGTTTCGCAACAACTCGGGCTTGCCGCCGCAGTTGGTCACGAGCACGTCGATGTCGCCGTCGTTGTCATAGTCGGCGAGCAGTGCGCTGCGCGACATCTGATAGGGCATGCGCGAAAGCCCGGCCTCGATGCTCGCGTCGCGAAACCGGCCGTCGACGCGACGCCGTGCAAAGATGTTCGGCTCGGCGTAGTCGTGCCCCGGGCGATGGAGCACGGGCATGTGCTCGACGGCGCCGTTGGCCACGAAGCAGTCCCACGCTCCGTCGTGATTCTGATCGAACAGCCCGATACCGAACGCGGTGTAGGGCACGCCCCAACGCCCGAAGCCCCAGGCGTTGCTCGCATCTTCGAAGTAGTCGCCGTTGTTTCGCAGGCAGAGGTTGGGCTGATCGTGGATGTTGGTAACGATGAGGTCATAATCCGCGTCGGCGTCGATGTCCTCGGCGGCGACGCCCATGCCGGAGATGGCGGAACCCTTTCCGTTGAACGCCGCCCCGCGCGCGACGGACTCGTCGGCGAACGTGCCGTCGTGCCGGTTTACCCACAAGAAGGCTGGCGTCTGATCGTTGGCGACGTAAATGTCGACCCAGCCGTCACCGGTGAAGTCCGTGCAAATCACTCCGAGACCGTTGCCGCGTGCGGCGTGGATGCCGGATTGGACCGTGACGTCCTCGAATCGGCCGCCGCCGGTGGCGTGGTACAGGCGGTCGGCGACTTGTGCGTGGTAGTCGACCGGGTTGCAGTAGTCTCGCCGGCCTTTGCGGTCGAAGCAGCTGCGTTCGATCGCGGGCGACCAGTCGAGATACCGCGCGACGAACAGATCGAGATGTCCGTCGCGGTCGTAGTCGAGAAAGGCCGCGCCGACGCCGAAGCCGTCGTCGCCGAGCCCGGACCGCTCGGTCGCGTCGCTGAACGTCCCGTCGCCGTTGTTTTCGAGCAGTCGGTCGGGTCCGAGTCGTGTGACGTAGAGATCGATGTCCCCGTCGTTGTCGTAGTCGGCCGCAACGCACCCCATGCCGTAGCCGTTGATATCCGCGTCGCTCGCGCGGGATACATCGTCGAAGCGACCGCTTCCGACGTTTCGGTATAATCGGTTTCTGTGGTCGGTATTGCTCACGCCGATGACACCACCCTGCACGAGATAGAGATCCATGTCGCCGTCGTCGTCATAATCGAGAAACGCGCCGCCGGACCCCATTTCCTCGGGTATCCAGAAGGCGCCTCTTGC
Source organism: Phycisphaerae bacterium (assembly GCA_029260255.1). Taxonomy (GTDB): domain Bacteria; phylum Planctomycetota; class Phycisphaerae; order UBA1845; family UBA1845; genus OFTM285. The sequence continues at coordinate 6,097 of JAJDDR010000310.1, read as the reverse complement.
CCCGGAAACGTGCAGAAAGTCGATTCCGGCGTGAGCGGCGACATCGGTGAAGAGTGGCGGTGCCGCTGTAGTGGCATCTTCCGGTGCGCGACGTTCAATTTGTGAAATGTCGTCGACGCTACGCTCTTGTGCAGCTGCAACGACAACGGCGCCGGCGTACACCGACAACATCGTCGCTCGCGGAATGGACGTGCTTGATAATCGTCTCACGTTTACGGAAATCCAAACGAGTGTCACCACGGGGCACGCCGAAAGCGCCGCCACGCCGTACGCATTCTGTCGTGATCGGCCCCGTATTGCCACGCGCCGTTCGGCACGCACGACGGGCGGCACGGCGCGTCTCTCGGTTTCGATGGGGGCATTCTACTTATCAATTGATCGCGTTTCGGTATGTGGGCACCCCGTCCGCACGGATTTGGACGCGGAATCTGTGCGACCAGGGAGTTTGGGCTGCAGTGGCAGTTTATCATCCCCGTTTTTCGCCCAAAAACGCGGTTCTTGGATGAAAAGCCGGACCGTTTTTTTCCAAGAGGCCTTGCATTTGCGTTACTGATCTGATACAAACGAGATCGGCCGAGATACTCGGACGGGCTCCACCGTGCTCCCGATCGGGTTTTGTCGCGGCGGTGCTTTGGGCCGCCAAGCGTGGTTTGGCCCGGCTGTGATGTGCCGTTGAAGAGGTGGAAACGCAGGTTGGCCCCACGGAAAGGGACCCAGTTAAGGAGACCAGGAGCGGAAAGACTGGGCGAGTCGGTGGCTCGACCTGGGACTCAGGGAAAGCGAAAGTCGTTGGACCGGCCGTGCCATTGAGGGGCTTGAGGAGCTGGCCCGCGTGCCCTGCAAGCGTGGCGGACGCGAGATCGCGTGTCATTCTTTGCGGTAGCCTACCGATCGTAGGGCTCGAAATCGGCACAAGTCAAACGACGTGCGTCGTTGGCGGCTTTCCCGGAGTGTTGCCCGGAGCGTGGTTTTGGACCGCTTCTACGCTCGCCTTGGCGGGACCGGAATCGTGAGACTGGTTGGGCCGCCCGGTATTGCGGGTGGCTTGGGGAAAGAATGAGCCTTTTGGCATCAAAAGCTGTGGTATTTGGGTTGAACCCTCTGTTGCGTAAAGTCGGCGTGCGCTCGCCGTTGCTTGCCTGCTGGGCGGGTGGTGGGTGCCGCTGTTTTGGTATTGGTGGATAGTGGGAGAAGACTTCATTCGTGAGGTAGCGAGGAAGTACTCTTTTTCGGAGGCCAGAAGTATAATGAGATCACCTGAGTCGAGTGGATGTAGTCGAAACGTATGGCGTGGCTGTCGCACCTCGCTTCACACCCTGGCGGTGGGAGCGCTGGTGTTCGGTCTCGTCGTTCAGGCTGCCACGGCGGACGCCGGGCGGGAGGGGAAGCCCAAGGCATCTTGGAACTCCGTGAACGCGACGCAGAACGTAATGGAACAGCCCGCCGCGGAAGCCGCCAAGCTCGCTGAGCTGCAAACTGGGATGCAGACCATCGCGGCCGTGCCTCTTGACGGTCCGCCGGTGCTTGAGGGTCCGGGTCCGGCGAATGATGAGTGCGTGGGTGCGCTTGACGTTCCGTGCAACACCTTCGCCGTGACCGACAACACCACGGCGACGAACAATGTGACCGACATTGACTCGACGGGCGCCGATTGTTGGCTTGGAACGGGGCAGACCAACTCGGTCTGGTTCAAGTTCACTGCTGCCAACACAACGGCCCACGTCAGCACGTTGAACTCGATCGGCAACGACTCGAGTTTCGTGATCCTCGATGTGGATCAGGCGGACCAATGCAACGCGACGCTTTGGACCGTGATTGCCTGCAGTGAGGATGAAGATACCACTGCCGGTAGCTTCCGTGGCTTCACCAACGTCGGTCCGCTGACGGTGGGCAACGTCTATTATATCCAGTTGGATTCGTGGAGTGCCGCCGACGTGGGAAGCTACCAGGTGGACATCACCTGCCCGATCACCGGCTGCGGCAACGGCGTCTGCGATGCCGGCGAAGACTGTATCTGCTTGGAAGATTGCACGCCGACGCTCAGCGAAGCCGGCGCCTGCACTGACGGCGTCGACAACGACTGCGACGGAACCATCGACTGTGCGGATGCGGACTGCGCCGCTGATGTGGCCTGCCAGTGCCCCAGGACGGTATGCACAGATACACCGACGGCTGGTTGCGACTGCGGCGTGCGTCAGCACAACGGCCAGGGCGTCTGTGACTCGGACGGCACCACGTTCTGCGACGCCTTCGCCGACAACTGTGCGACGGTCACCGGCGTCCCCGGCGACTTCTGCCAGCTCATCAACGGCCAGGTGGCCTGTGCCCAGAGCGCCCCCGCCGTGCCGGCTACGACCTCAAACTGGTGGTCTCGCTACTTCGATCCGACCGCGGAGGGCTACGACGACACGTCGAACATCACCCTCGACAGCGTCGACTGGTCGGTCCTGCTGATGGACCGCGCCACGCCGCTTAACGTTGAAGTTAACGTGTACCTCGCCGCCCCCGGCGTCTTTCCGCCCGTTTTTGCGACCTCGCCGCTGCTCTACCAGCAGGTCGAGACAATAGCAGCGGGCGTCACGCAACTGGACGTTACAACGACGTTCACCGTGCCGCCGGTCATTCCGACGGGCTCCGCGTTTGTGCTCGAGATCGGTACGCCCGAGGACGGGACCATCGCTGGAGCGGAGTTCAACTTCCGCGTCGGCGCGCAGGACGCGACCGACAACCCGGCGTCGTCGGAGTGCCAGGACAGCATGATCCGTAGCAACAGTTGCGGACTCGGCTTCACCTGGACGGGATTCGATGGGCTCGGGTTCCCCGGTCTGGCCAACATCATCACGGTGAATACCACCTGCGGCGGTACGCCGGTGGTCTGCGGCGACGGCATCTGCACGCCTCCTTCGGAGAATTTCTGCACGTGTACCTTGGACTGCCCCGGACAGACAACGGTTGAGACACCGAACGTCGATTGCACGGACGGTCTCGACAATGACTGCGACTTGCTGGCGGACTGTGCCGACCCGGATTGCATCACCGATCCGGTTTGTGCGCCTCCGATCAACGACAACTGCGTCACGGCCTTCCCGGCCAGCGACGGCTGCACGTCGTACGACAACGTCAACGCGACCACCGATGGTCCCAACTGCACCACCGCGCCGACGGGCGACATGCTGATGGGTTCGGACATCTGGTACAGCCACACGGCGAGTTGCACCGGCAGTCTCGAGGTCAGCCTGTGTGCCGACAACACGTGTGCTCAGCTCACGGACTACGACGCTGCTGTCACGATTCACAACACGCAGACTTGCATTCCGGGTGCCCTCGACATCGCCGTCTGCGATGATGACTCCTGCGGCACGGTTGGCGGCCCGCCAAAGGCGACCCTGAACGTGACGGCGGGACAGGGACTCCTGATCCAGGTCGGCGGTTTCGACGCCGGGCAGGGCAACGGCTCGTTCAGGATTACGTGCACCCTTCCGGGTGCCTGCTGTGACGACGCGACCGGCGTCTGCACCGACGGCGTGACCGTTGCGGACTGCGCCGCCTCTGGCGGACGGTTCGGCGCCGGGCTCTGTGCGGGTCTCGTTCCGCCGTGTGGTGCGGTGGGTTGCTGCCTGCCGGACGGCACGTGTGCGGACATCCTCGAGGCCGACTGCGTCACCGCGAACGGTCAGGTTCACTTGGGTCAGGCGTGTGCACCGGCCGGTCAGTTGCTGTGCAACGCCGTCACCGACTGTGACTGGGACAACGGTCCTGGCGATCCGGCCGGCGACGCCCGTGCGAGCCAGTACGACCCGACGCTCCCGGGCGGCTTCTGGGCCGAGGGTGCGGACAACATCAAGTTCAAGAGCGTGGCCGGCACGGGCGCGGACCCGTGTGACATCAGTTCGATTGTTTGGTGGGAGCAGAACGGCTCCGCCGATTTCGATCCGGCTGCGCCTGCCGGGAGCGGTCTGTGCAACAACGGGACGTGTAACATAAGCGGCGCAGTCTGCAACATGAAGGCGACGGCCGACACCTGCACTACGGCCGATCCGCTTGACTTCTGCGTTCAGAACAATCCGTTGTGCACCAAGACGCCGAACGACTACAGCAGCATCCGCGTGACCGTCTACAACGACGGTGAGGATCCCGGTTTGGTCAAGGTGATCAAGGGGGCCTGCGGGAGCGTGATCTCCACGTTGAATTCGCCCGTTGCCTGCGGAGCGGATATCGACTGCACCGAAGTGGGTCAGATCTGTGTGGATACCGACGGGGACGCCGTGCTTGATACGTGCGGTGTCACCTGCGACATCGACTACACCGATCCGGATCCCTTGGCGACGATCGTGGACCTCGATGTCGATCTGTTGATCGAGCACACGTGGCAGGGCGACCTGATCGTGACGCTCGAGCATCTGAACTCGGGCACCAAGGCAACGCTGATCAACCGTGCCGGCGCGACCATCCACGGCGGAACGTCGGCCTTCGGTTACTCGGCTGACAATTTCGGCGATCCGGTGAGCGGGGCCGACGCCGACAAGCTGATCCTCAGCGATGAGGCCGGCGTGCCGATCAACTTGTACGACGTTGCCGGCGGCTCGGGCCTGGCCAACTACGCCGGGCCGGCTTCGCCGGGTGCCGGCGTGGTGTCGGGCGCGCTGGAGGTCTTCGACGGCCTGCCCAAGGACGGCACGTGGCGGATCACCGTGACGGACAGCGCTCCCGGCGACGGTGGAACGCTCGTCAACTGGTCGTTGCACTTCAACAATCAGGTGCCGGTGCCGAAGGGTCCGTTGGGTTCGCCCGAGCACGTGGCCGACGTCGGCACGATTAGCGCGTTCCCCTGCGGTATCGCCCAGGACTGCATCGATGCGGGATGCCCGGCGGGCACGACCTGTATCGCCAGCGCCTGCGATTCGGCTGGTGAGACCTGCGGCGCCAGACCGACCGGTCTTCACACCGGAGTGGTCAAGCAGGAGATCGTGGTCAGCCCAGGGCTGTGGACGTACGTTCCGTACGAGAAGCCTGCCGGCACGGTCATTGACGGTGCGTTCGAGATCACGATGGATGTCAGCACTCTGGGCTTGGCGATCGACCAGGACAAGAAGAACTGGATCGCCATCTCGCCTGAGATGCCGTTCGACGGCTTCTATCAGACGTTCTGGATGCTGTCGCAGAACTTCGACGGCAATCCCGGTCAGCAGATCTTCGAGGGTTTCGGTGTAACCACGTGGTCGCCGATCGAGGGCGACTTCGCCTTCAACATCACCGGCGATAAGGGGAGTCCGTGCGTTACCGCCGCTGACTGCGTCGACGTCGACGGCAACGGCATCACGGACGATGTCTGCGTCTGGGGCGAGTGCATCGCGGGTGCGTGCAACTTGGTGGCCAAGGCTGCCCCGTCGGACATGGGTGGCTCGTTCGCTAACTGCCCGTTGGACACCTTCTGCAACATCCACGACCGGAACCGCGCTCTGAAGTGCTTCTCCGGTACGGACAATTGCGACACAATCAACGTCGACGCGGGTGGCTCGTTCGCTAATTGCCCGCCGGACGGCTTCTGCAACATTCACGACGCGAACAAAGCTCTGACGTGCTTCGCCGGTACGAGTAGCTGCTTCTGCGGCCCGGCGCCGGAGGTCGCTCCGACGACCATCGTCGACGAGACGATGCTCACCGCCGTGGCGAGCAGTCGTGCGATGAAGGCTGGCGGCGACATCCAGGTCACCGTGTTCATCAACGACGCTCTGGACGCCCTTTCGGGTTACCAGTTGCACCTGACGGCCAGCGGTGGCCGCCGTGGTCAGCTCGAGTTGGTGGACATCGAGGTCGAGAATCGTAGCGATCTCGTCTTCGACGGTGTCGGTGCCGACTCCATGCCGTTCGACGCGTTCAACGTGAGCAAGGGTCAGATGCTCAACGCTCTGAGCAACGGTTCCGTTGCGACGGCCGGCAAGGGTTACCTGGCCACCTTCACGTACCGTGCGTCGGCGGATGCCGCGGGCACGTTCGTTGTGGACATCGCTCATGACGAAGCCAATCTGGATCAGACGTTCCTGATTGGTGCGACGTCCACCGATAAGATCGAAGTGACCGGCACGCGGCCGGCCGT
>JAJDDR010000309.1 GCA_029260255.1 Phycisphaerae bacterium | reverse complement strand
CGGCGGCTCCCGAGCGCGAAGGAATCCGAAAGAACGTGAAACTGGTGCCTAACGGTCAGGCCCGTTGGGCGAGGTGCTGCCGCAGAAGGCTAACGATCCGCCACAACTCCTTTTTGAATAAAGTGTTATGTGATCACCGCTGCATCTCAACGGACACGGTTCGCGCCGAATCGGCCGACCGCGTCTTGTAGGCTCGACTCTGCTACACTGGGCGCAGAGCATGCGAAGTCTCACTGGAGGAGCTTACGGTGACAGCCCCGTCAAACCCGATTACCCAACTTCTGGCGGCGATCGGGGAGGGGGACGCCTCAGCGCGGGAGAAGCTCTGGTCCCTGATCTACGACGAACTACGCCGTCTCGCCCAACGCCAGATGGTGGGTGAGCGTCGCGACTGCACGTTGCAGCCGACCGCGTTGGTCCATGAGGTGTTCTTACGGCTGATGGGCGGCGAACACACGCAGTGGGCCAATCGGCGACATTTCTTCAAGGTTGCGGCGCAAGCGATGCGTCACATCCGCATCGATGACGCTCGTCAGAGAGGAAGACTCAAGCGCGGCGGAGGCCAGAAGCCAAGCCCTCTGCAATCCGCGCCGGCGATCTTCGACCAGGATCCATCCGAGGTGCTAGCGATCAACGAAGCCCTCAAGAATCTGGAGCGGACGGACACACGTAAAGCGGAGGTCGTGATGCTGCGGTACTTCGCCGGGTTGACAGTGGATGAGACAGCGGAGGCCCTCGGGCTATCGCCGAGGACGGTGGACAGCGATTGGCAATTTGCCCGGGTGTGGCTCCATCGGGAGCTGTCCAGAGGTGATACCACAGTAGGGGGTGAGCAATGCCAGTAGACTCCGATCGCGTTCGACGGGTCCAGCAGGTTCTCGATGATGCGCTCGAGCGACCTCCCGAGGATCGCGCCCAGTTTGTAGTGGAAGCCTGTGGTCAGGACGCCGAACTTCGCGCGGACGTGGAATCACTGCTCGCCCATCGCCCACAAGTTCCGCAAAACTTCATGCGGCCGCCTGAGTCACCGAGCGACAGCGGGCGCGCCGTTCAACCCGATAGTCCGGATTCCTGGATTGGGTTGGATGTTGGCCGGTTCCGCATCAGGAGCGTCATCGCTGAGGGCGGTATGGGAACCGTATACGAGGCCACGCAGGACCAACCTCATCGTACCGTCGCTCTGAAGGTCATGAAACGCCATGTTGCTTCGGATTCGGCGTTGCGTCGATTCCAGTTCGAATCAGAAACCCTCGGGCAACTGCAACATCCGAACATCGGCCAGGTTTACGAAGCTGGTATCCACGGCGTCGGCCCCGAAGGCGTGCCCTACTTCGCGATGGAACACGTTCCCGAAGCAAGAACGCTCACACAGTATGCCACCGAAAGAGAACTGAGTACGCGCGAGCGTTTGCGGTTGTTCCTGCAGGTCTGCGATGCCCTCCAGCATGGCCACCAGAAGGGCGTGATCCACCGCGATCTCAAACCTGGCAACATTCTCGTGGATCTCTCCGGGCACGTGAAAGTAATCGATTTTGGAGTGGCCCGCTCGACCCACTCGGACGTGGCCGTCACCACCATGCGCACCGACATCGGGCAACTAATCGGCACACTACAATACATGAGCCCCGAGCAGTGCGAAGGCAACGCGCATACTTTAGACACGCGGAGTGATGTCTACTCGCTCGGGGTCGTACTGTACGAACTGCTCAGCGGCGAGTTGCCGTACGAGGTGAGAGGAACCACGATACTCCAGGCGGTCAAGGTAATCTGCGAGGAGAGACCCACCAGTCCAAGCGTGATCAGCCGGGCGTTGCGTGGAGACCTTGAGATCATCATGCTCAAGGCCCTTGAGAAGGACCGCGAAGAGCGATACGAGTCCGCGGCCGCATTATCGCAAGACATCCGGCGGTATCTGAATCGAGAGCCGGTAGCGGCCAGACCGCCGACTCTCTGGGCGCGCGCAGCTTGGTGGGCAATAAGTCATCCAGTTGCGGCGACGACAGTGGCTTGCCTGACAATCGCCTTTGCAACGCTGATCTCGACCATTAAGGTCAAGCAGTACTACGTTGATTGGTATCTTCATTCGGCGCCGTACAGCGTCCACCCAAGTGACGATAAACATGAGGCACTCCTGCAATCGATTGCCGGGGATATTCTGCATCGCTGGGACGCCGAATCTCCCGGTGGCATTGCGCTCGCCCAACTCCTTGAGCGTCCGACTGACCTTGGCGGCAGACTGGCGATCATTGGGTTCGGCATGGGCGCTTTCCACCCGTTTCGAGGCTACTTGTGCGCGTTCGACACAGCGAGAGACCTTGAGAAGCCGGTCTGGATAGGTCGCATCGAAACGAATGACATTCCACCACAAATTCGTTCTGATTTTGAACTCGTTGGTGAGCAATTCGCCCTTGCATTCGCGTGGGTGTTCGATGTGTTTCCCGAACGTTCAGGTAAGGAGGTGGTTGCGGTATACTTTCACGAGCTGTGGTCGCCAACGGCGGTCCGTGTCTACGATCAAGCCGGGAATGTGCTGTACCAATTCTGGCACGACGGCACGTTGCGTTCCTGCTATTGGATGTCAGATGCTGGCTTGCTGGTGTTCGCAGGCCAGAATGGCGAGGCAGATTGGGAGCAACGGGGCTATCCTCGAGTCAAGCGCAATCCTGACCCGCAAGTTGTGTTTGCGGTGCGTCCGGCCCGTGGCCTCATCAGTCATGAGTTTCTGTGTACCACACCCTGCAGCGGCAGCGGTCGGCTGAGTCCGGTATGGTACAAATGCTTGCTGCCCTACAACGTGGCAGACATCTGGGCCGGTTGGGAGTTCCGCACGCCGCGAACCGGGCACGACCCCGGGAACAGTGCACTACTTAACTTGCTCTTCGGTGAGGATCGGAGGGCCAGCGTTGCATGGATCATTGACGAACTTGGCAACGAAGTTCCCGATACACGCGTGCCAGATGACCTCTACAAGCGTGATGAACGCGACAAGACGTTACCCCCCTACACCGATTACCACCTCGGCGAGCTCCCGCCCATTGTGCCGGCGACAGGTGAGACCGGGACGCCGGCGGGATCGACCCACGGCGGAGACCAGCCCGGTTCGTAAACTCTCTCGCGGAAGGACACGAGCTTGGCACTCTCGCCGAGAGTGTCACACCCGTAGCACTCCACCGCCCAAAATGCCACGCGCTGTCACTTCCGCCGGTTTGAGGGCCAATCGGCCACGTAAGTACCACCCAGGCAATAGCTTGTGAAATACTTCGGAAAAACCGCTTGACGTTCGGGGATTGTTAGGATACATTATACCTAACAACCGCCGAATCTCGCGGGGGCGCCGTGGCGGCCGCCGGCCTGCGGCGGTTGAGTGGAGCCAGGGATTGGCGTCACGCATGGGTATGGAGACCCGGTTGTGGACAGTTTGCCTTTGTGTCTGATCGGCCCCGGGGGCGAGTACCGGACCGCGTGGCCTCCGGGGCCGTATCCTTTACCGGCCCAAGCCCCGCGTAACACGCGATTGACCGGCGGGCAAGGCTTGGCGGCCGACGCGCATCTTCCGGCCGGGTTGCGGCTGATGCGGCGTTGTGCTCAGGCATTCTCGCATTTATCGCAGAGCATTCGTCGCGCTGCGGACGCGGGCGCGCTGCCGTTGGTCGCCATCGGACCGACCGCGATTGTCGATATTCAGGAGAAACTCGATGTCCAAGAGCAAGAGTCGCGCATCGGGCCGCCGGCTGACCCCCACGCAGTTGGCGATCCTAACGTGCATCCGCGACTACCAGCGCAGCCACGGCTATTCCCCGACGATGCAGGAGTTGGCCGACGCGCGCGGCGTCACCAAGGTCACCGTGTTCGAACACGTCGAGGCCCTAATCGCCAAAGGCTTGCTGCGGCGCGCCGCGCACAAGGCACGCTCTTTGGAATTGACTTCGAACGCCCAGTTCCCGGATGAGCGACCCACCCTGATTCCGCTTGCCGGCAGGATCGCCGCGGGCCTTCCGGTTGAGGCCATCGAGACGCCCGAGTCGCTCGATCTCGAGGCGTTATTTCAAAGTCGACACCGCCGTTTTGTGCTTCAGGTTCAAGGCGAGAGCATGATCGACGAGCAGATCCGCGACGGCGATTACGTCGTGGTGGAAGACCGCAAGGAGATCAGAGACGGCGACACCGTGGTCGCGCTTCTCGCCAATGGCGAGGCCACGCTCAAGCGGTTCTTCCGCGAGGGCGGTCGGATTCGCCTTCAACCGGCGAACCCGGATTTCGAGCCGGTCATCGTCGATGCCGGCGACGTCCAAATCCAAGGTGCGGTAATCGGCGTCGTTCGACCGTGTTGAATGCAGCCGCTCCAGGGTGTGGCCATCTTCGTTGGCGCGGTTGAAGTAATCGCGCCTCGCTTGATGTGCGCTGGCGCGCGGTTTGTAGGAGTCTGGGCGAATGGACGTAGCTACCATTCACTCAAGCGGGAGGCTTGCCCATGGATCACGACGTGCCGATGCATCGGTTGGGGCGGCAGCGTTGGACGCCTTCGCGCACGATGCTCCGCTGGAGCCTCGTGGAGGGGCGGCTGTGCGAGATGCTCCCATTGGACATTACTCAGGTCCGCCATCAACGGACCGCTCTCGGTTTGATGGAAGTTCAGCCGCTCCTGCGGTGACAGGTCCCGCTCCTTGGCCAGCGCGTCGTTCTTGTAGACATACCGCAGCGTCTCCAGCAGATGGCGACATTCCTCGGGAAAGCGCTCCGCCACGTCGACGAACTGTCGCCGCCCATGAGCCAGGCAATTGGCCAGAATGGTCTTCAGTTCCTTGGGAACATTGCGCGAGAGGGCGTCGCACATCTGAATGGGCGGCCCCAAGGCCGCGACCCGATGGGCCAGCACTTTCGCGAGATTCTCTCCGGCATGCTTACGCCCGGTGAAGAACAACGCAATCGTCCGCCCCTCGTTCGTCGAGACCACGCCGGAGGTGAAGATCCCCTTGCGGGGGGGCGAATCTCCCTTGCGTTTGGAGGCGTCCTTCGCGCGCTCGGACGCGTCGTCACCCTTGCCTTCGGCAAGGGCTTTCGCTTTGGCGCGCTTCCCCATCAGCTCCAGGATCTTCATCGTGGTGTCATCGTTGTGCACGACCTCTCCCTGAGCCGCCTGGCGGATCAACTCATCGTAGACCGGCTCGATCATCTTGGCCGCGTCGCTCACAATGTCCCACTGGGTCGAGGCCGGCAGAGGAATGCCAAGACTCCTCTGCAGCCCT
>JAJDDR010000308.1 GCA_029260255.1 Phycisphaerae bacterium | reverse complement strand
AACTTCGAACCGAAGTGGCCGCGTGGGAGCGCGATCGCAACCAGCGCAGCGTCAACGTGGATTGGAGATTCCGCACCGCCGATGCGCGGATAAAGCTCAAACGACTCTACCCATCAATTGAGTAGTGTCGGAGTACTAGCGTGGTGTCTCAAAACCGACGTCCTTTCCCTGAACCGAGCCGCGACCGTCAGGGAGCGGGTGCCCCATTCTTCGCCGAACGCGGAGGGTGGGGTACCTGTCCAACCCCGTATTGATCTGCGCTACTGCGATGCGCTAGAATGAACGCAATGCCCGACATAACACCCGAACAATTCGCCGTTGAACTCGCCAGGCTCGCCGACGACAACAAGTGCGACGGCGTTACCATCATGGACCTTCGAGGTCGCTCCTCCGTCGCCGACTTCTTCATCGTCTGTTCCGGAACCTCCGATCGACAGATGAGAAGCACAAACGACGCGATGGTCGATTACGCCAAGCGACTCGGCTCCCGCCCGTACGGCCGCGCCGGGTACGACACCGCCGCGTGGATACTCCTCGACTTCGTCGACATCGTCGTGCATCTTTTCACCCCCGAGGCGCGCCGCTACTACGACCTCGAACTCCTCTGGGGTGACGCCCCGCGCCTCACCTGGAACTGCTCAGCCACCGCCTGAAACGGACGGCTACATACGCCATGCAATCCACCATCGAACTACTCAAACAACGCGTCACCGCCGCCGTCGCCGCCGCTTTCAACCTGCCGGAAGCGGACGTCAACCCGCGCGTCAACAAGTCCCAGGATGAAAAGTTCGGAGACTACCAGTCGAACTGCGCGATGGGCCTCGCCAAGCAACTCGGTCGCAAACCCCGCGACGTCGCCCAGAGCATCGTCGATCACTTGGACATCGATGAAATCTGCACTCCGCCCGACATCGCCGGACCCGGATTCATCAACCTAACGCTAAAGCCCGCGTTCATCGCCGGCCGGCTCGCGAACATCCCACCCGCGCCAAACACCTGGGAAGACCGCCTCGGCATCGAAAAAACGACCGACCCCCAAGTCGTCGCCATCGATATGTCCAGCCCCAACCTGGCCAAGGAGATGCACGTAGGACACGTCCGCAGCACCATCATCGGAGACTGCGTCGCCCGCATCCTCGAATTCGAAGGACACCACGTACACCGCATCAACCACGTTGGCGATTGGGGAACCCAATTCGGAATGCTCCTCGCATACCTCCGCCGAACCCAACCACACGTGCTCGAAAACCCCGACGAACTCCACCTCGACGATCTCGAGAGGTTCTACGTCGATGCCAAGGCCCTCTACGACGCCGATCCCGCCTTCGCCGACACCAGCCGAAAAACCGTCGTCGAGCTGCAAAGCCAGGAACCGACCGTCATGGCCGTCTGGCGGGCATTCTGCTTCGAATCCCTCCGTCACTGCCACGAAATCTACGATCGCCTCGACGTCCGACTCGAAGACCGCGGCGAAAGCTTCTACCGCGAGATGCTCCCCGATATCATCAAACGCTTCGAAGACGCCGGCCTCGCCACCGAGTCCGACGGAGCCCTCTGTGTCTTCCTCGACGGGTTCACCGCCAAAGACGGCGACCCGCTCCCCATGATGATCCGAAAGTCCGACGGCGGGTACAACTACGCCACCACCGACCTCGCGGCCATCTACCATCGCATCGAGACCCTCAAGGCCACCCGCATCATCTACCTCGTCGGCATCGCCCAGAAACAGCATTTCGAGATGCTCTTCACCGCCGCCAGAAAGATCGGCTGGGTGGCAGACGCCGTCGAACTCGTACACCTCGGCTTCGGCAACCTATGCTCCGCCGACGGCTCCCCGTTCAAAACCCGCGAAGGCGGAGCCGTCAAACTCAAGAGCCTCCTCGACGAGGCCTTCACCCGCGCCAAGAAAGTCATCGTCGAAAGCGCCGCTGGCGACGAACGCCGCTCCGCCTTCGATGACGCCACCGTCGACGAAATCGCCGCCGCCGTCAGCGTCGGCGCCATCAAGTACTTCGATCTTTCACACAGCCTGTCGAACGACTACAAGTTCAGTTGGGACACTATGCTCGCCCTCGACGGCAACACCGCCCCGTACATGCTCTACGCCTACGCCCGCGTCCGCAGCATCGGCCGCAAAGCCGGCATCGACTTCGCCGCCCTGCCCGCCGGCGCCCCCTACATCCTCGACCACGAAGCCGAAATCCGCCTCGCCAAGACCGTCCTTCGCTTCGCCGAGGTCGTCGACCAGATAGCCGCCGACCTGCGACCCAACCTCCTCACCGACTACCTCTACGAACTGTCCAGAGCCTTCAGCCTGTTCTACGATCGCAAACACGGCGTCCGCATCATCGACGCCGAACCCGAAGCCGTCCGCACCTCACGCCTCCGTCTCTGCGACCTCACCGCCCGCACCCTCCGCCTCGGACTCTCCCTCCTCGGCATCAAGACCGTTGAGCAGATGTAGCCCCTCCCCGTGTGGCCCAGTCACCCCCCCAGCTGGGCTTGCGTGGGGAAAGCAGGTCCTTTCGCCGCGCGCTCTTGCCGATATACACCTTCAGTGAACCAAACAGAGTGTGTCCTGCCAGCTCGTGCCGTCTTGTCAGCGCGGACATCCTCTTGCGAAAGGTGAACGATGCCGACCCCAAACACCGCACATTGGACACGACTCTTCCTGACCTCGATCATCCTGACCGCCACCGGCTGCCGGATTCAAACCACCGGCGACGATCCGGGCGGTGACACGTGGCTCCCGCATAACGGCGGGACCGTCTGCAACGGTGCCGATGCGTCGCCCGTGCCCGGCAACGACGTGTGGGTGTCGCCCGGCGGCAGCGACACAAACGCCGGTAACTCCGCCGACGCCCCGTTCGCCACTCTTGCACGCGCCCTGTGCAGCGCCGCCCCAGGGCAGACGGTGCACGTCGGGTCGGGCACCTACACCGAGTCGGTATTGCTCTCCGAATACGGCGACCCGAGCCGCCCGATCACCATCAGCGGCGCGGTGGGAAGCGACGGCACATTGCCCGTGCTTGACGGCGAGCGAAACCTCACCGTCGGAATCGCGATCCTCGGCGAGGACGAAGAGCATCCCAGCTACAACTTCGTCGTGGAGAACATCGAGTTCATCAACTACACCGACATCGGGCTCTTGGCCGCGATCGCCAATGACGTCACGTTCAGGAATTGCAGGGCCCACGACAATGGCTTCCACTCCATCGATCCCGACAGCCGGGGCGAGGGCTACGGAATCGCCGCCGTCGATGTCAACACCCTCCTGGTCGACGGCGTCGAGTCATACGCCAATGGCCCCGAGCCCGCCTTGCAGCAGCAAGGGATCCTCGGCACCGGACTCGACATCTTCGGGTGCCGCGACGTGATCGTGCGCAACGCACACCTCCACGACGGCATCGGCGGCGGACTGCTCCTCGAAGACTGCGTCAACGCCCTCGCCGAGAACAACGAAATCGCCAACAACTTCCTCGACGGCACCGACGGCTACTGGGACGGAGGGGCATGGGTCGACGGCGGAAGCGACATCACCATTCGGAACAACACCTTCCGCGGCAACCACGGACCGGGGCTGGTGGTCAGCGACGAGGGCGTTCAGCGCCCCACCGGATACGTCGTGCAAGACAACACCTTCACAGAGAACCTGTGGGGCATCTACATATGGAACTTCGGCGCCTGTCCCTGGCCGGACGCGAGCGTCGTCCAGGCGTCGGGCAACACCTACACCGACAACAGCCGCGGCGACCATCGGTGCGCCGAATGGGAGTGCGGCCTCAACCAACCCTGCGACTGACCGCGCGTGTGCGTGCGCGCCGTCCGCCCCAGGGCTCTGTGTTGGGCGCATCGACGTTCTGAAAGACACTGGGTCGCTTTCGTTGATCCACCTCGCGGGCGGGTTCGGGAGCAATGGCAGCATCACGATCAATGACGGCGCGGCCGACAACATGACCGCCGACGGGACCCTCCCTAACGTGACCGGCGGGCGCGGCGGTGGAGGATGTGGAGGATGACGGAGCCGGTGAGGAGGATCGCCAGGGAGGTCCACTGGCCGGCGATGTCGAGACCGGATGGGTGCCATGCGTCGGCACCGGTCGCGCGCAGCAGCAGCAACCCGCCCACGAGCATGGTGAGACATGCCCCCGTGATGATCGGACGCATGCCGGTTCGCACGGCCAGCGACCAGAAGACCAGCAGGATGATCAGCTCCCGCCCCAGCGGGAACACCGAAACGGCGAAGGCCGACGACTTGGGGATGTTCAGCAGATTGCTCCAGCGAATCTTCACTTGGCCGTCTTTGGCTTCGATGAGTTTCGGTAGGCGTCCGGGCGACATGGTTTCGCCGTGATCAGTCTTGACCCACACGTGCATTCCGTCGGTGACCAGGTCGGCTTTATAGCCGAGATTGCGCAGGAGGGAGGCGGAGATCAAGGCGCGCCCGTCGCAGTCCTCGGCACCGGCCTGCAGCGTTTCTGGCACGGTGGGCAGATAGTCGGCTACGCCCCAGGTGTCCCAGTCCCAGGCGTAGGGGACCTTCTCATAGACGAAGCCTTCGACGACCTTCAGGGCTTCGGCGCCGGCGGGCTTTCCCTCCAGCTTGGGTCTGAGCTCGTCGAGCCACGGCTGCAGGCCTTCGGCCTCAGGAGCGATCAGGGCGTTGGGGTTTCGCCAGTGTTGCACGTTGCGGATGAACAGGTTCGGGTATGGAAAACAGACGAGAAAGACGGTCGCGGCAAGGATGGCACCCTTCGCCGGCGCTCGCCACCACCACGGGGCGTCCTGGAATCGTCGCCAAATCCGGACCATTTGATTCACCGTCCCGAATGCCCTCGCCCGGTTTGTATCATCCCCATCGCAACTATACGCCGGTCGCACGCTGGAAACAAACGGCGAGCGAGCGCACAATACGAACAGATGATCGTTCAGACGCTCAAGCTACGGGTCCTGCCGCATCGCTACGCACTGTGCAAGCTCGATGCCGGGGCGCCGATCCCGGAGTGGGTGGGCGGCGGGGACTTTGTTTCGATCACGAAATCCGCCGACGAGCTTTCCATCATCGATGTCGAGTCCGGTGTGCCGGTGGACGTGGAGTCCGATCGGGGCTGGCGATGCCTGAAGGTCGATGGTCCACTGGCGTTTACGATGATCGGAATCCTGGCGTCGCTGGCGACGCCGTTGGCGGACGGGGGAATCAGTCTCCTCTCAGTGTCGACCTATGACACTGACTATCTCCTGGTCAAAGAAGCCAACCTCGACGACGCGTTGGCGATCCTCAGGCGGGAAGGACATCAATGTCTGCAACCATGATCCAGGTGGACGCCTTTGTTGTCCCCGGGTCGCGCGGTTTCAGCGGCAACCCGGCCGGCGTGTGTCTCCTCGACGGCGCCCGCGAAGATGCGTGGATGCAGGGTGTCGCGGCTGAGATGAATCTCGCGGAGACAGCCTTCCTGCGGAAGCGCGCCGACGGGTACGATCTGCGGTGGTTCACGCCGGTTGTGGAAGTCGACCTCTGCGGTCACGCAACGCTGGCTTCGGCGCACGCGCTGTGGGAACAAGGGTTATTGGGTCCGGATGAGCCGGCGCGGTTTCACACGCGCAGTGGGCTGCTCACCGCCCGCGCGTGTGGTGAGCAGATCGAGCTGGACTTTCCGGCCGAGCCGGCCAAGGCGACCGATCCGCCGGCGGACCTTCTCGCCGGTTTGGGAGGGGTCGCGGTTCGTCGCATCGCCCGGAACCGTTTCGACTATCTGGTCGAGCTCGAAAGCGAAGAAGCCGTCCGCTCGTTGGATCCGGATTTCCGGACGCTTCGCCGTCTCGGCGAGCGCGGGGTGATTGCCACGGCACAAAGCGACGCGGGCGGGTTCGACTTTGTCTCCCGGTTCTTCGCGCCGGCGTGCGGAATCGATGAAGATCCCGTGACCGGGTCGGCGCATTGCTGTCTGGGTCCGTGGTGGAGCGAGCGCCTCGATCGAACCGAGTTCGTAGCGTTTCAGGCGTCCGCGCGGGGTGGCGTCGTGCGGGTGAAGGTCAACGGCAATCGTGTCATTCTCGGCGGTGAGGCCATTACCGTGTTTCGTGCGGAGCTTCTCGTCTGATCGGCGGGGGAGGGCGAGAATGCCTGACGCTTTCGATTTGATCGAACGACTGCCGAGCGTGAGGGAATACCGCGCGTTGCGCGAGGCCGTGGGTTGGGGTGATCTCGGCTTCGTTTCACGGCGTGCCGGACGTTCACGTCAGTTGACGGAGGATATCACGCAGGAGACGTATCTACGTGCGGTCGCGCAATGGCGAAGCGGGCGACGACCGGAGAACGCGCTGGCATGGCTGCGGACGGTCGCTCGCAATCTCCTGCTCAATCACTATAGCCGCAAGAGCCCGGAGTCGCTGGAGGCTTCCAGCGTCGAGTGCGTTTTGGAAACGGAGCCGGTGGACGATCCCGAGGCAGCCGCCCTGGTGTACTGGGGATTGGCACGCCTGGGGCGCCGGCCACGCCGATTGCTCGAGGCGTTTTACATCGAAGGCAAGAGGAGCCGGCACCCACGCCGTGACACATGGCACTGATAAGCAGGCCGCGGCGCTTTACACCGCGCGGGGCGAGGCGCTCCTGGAAATCTCCCAGAGGCGTCTGGAGCACTTTGCGCGAGGGCTGGCCAAGACGCTTGCCCTCGTCCGACAAGGGGCGGTGACCGAGCGGGAATCGCGGCAGATTGAAGCACAATTCAAGCAAGCCGAGTCGGAGACCGAGATCCGCAAACTGGAACTCGCTGAGACGCTCATCACCGGCAAGGAGCCCAACGACGGTCTATCCGCCCCGCTGGTCGACGGAAGGGATTTTGTGACCGAGCGGATGGCCACCCAGCGCCTTCCGATGCAGCGACGGCTGGAACTCGCGAATGATCAGGCTCGGCGTAATCAAGAGCTTGTTGATGCTGGCGTCGCGTCGGCAAGGGAGCTGAAGTCCGCTCGAGCAGAAGTCGTCTCGGTTGAAGAAGAACTGGCCGGGCTGGAGAAGCGCATCGCACTCCGCAAGTCCTTCCTGACCGGCGAACGGTCGGCCGCAGACGTGGAATTGCGGGGCATGCGGTTCGCCGCCATCGCCGCGCGAGAAACGGCGGTTCGTCAGGTTGAAGTTCTTGCCGAACAACACAAGAGATTCACGCTCCTGTCGGAGCGCGGCGCGGTTTCCCTCTCAGAGCTCCAAGCGGCCGAAACCGAGTTGCGAACGGTCGAGTCGCACCTGGAACTTGCCGACCTGGAATTGCGCATCCTCCAGCAGAAGATCGAAGATGCGTCGGAGAAGTAGACCGCGGTCGACGTGCGCCGACGCCGCTCGCTTCGCTCTTGTGGAACAGCCCGTTTCAGGTCGACTCGGCAAACTGCTTCAGCCCATCGTTGAATAGGCGCCTCCACCCGGAATACAACGAGGAGACCTGGTCGTCGCTCACCCGGCCATACAGAGCGTCGGATACCACGACCCGCGTGCCTTCTCCTTTCGACTCGAGCTTGACGGTCAGCAGTGTGCTGCACGGTCCACCCCATTCCGGCGTACAGTAACCGGCGAGGCTCAGAGAGTTGGGGGGCGAAACTGCCAGGACGGTGTACCAGAGCAGTCCCTGATCGCCGCATTGTTCGTAGAGTCGGCCTCCCGGCACCGGTTCGAGCGATACGATCGAGTCGGCTCCGAGCATGTGGAAATCGGGCAGCCACCACGCGCTGAGCTGGTCGGTCAGGGCTCGCCACACGCGCTCGGGACCGGCGTCGATTTCAATCTCGAACTCGTACTCGACCACGCGCGCGTCGTGCGTCGTTGTGTTCTTCATTTCCAGTTTTCTCCATTACTGAGTCAACGCGGTCATCCAAAGTCGCCTCGGCGACGCGCTTCAACCTGTGCAACGCGGCGCTCATGCGGACACGGTGGGCATCGAGCCAACGCCGACATATCCTGTCGATGGGCACGGGATTCAGATGATTCCAACGCAAGCGCCCATCTCGCCGGACCACCACAAGCCCGGCAGCCACAAGCACGTCAAGGTGTTTCATGACCGCTGTGCGACAGAGCGGCTCGAACGCTTCGACGAGCGCGCCGGTGGTCTTCGGCGCCTCGGACAGCGCATCGAGCATCTTGCGCCTTACCTGGTCGGACAAGGCCCGCCAGATGCGGTCGTCTTGATTGGCCGGCGCTTTCATGTCATGATATGGTGACATATTACCCGACGGACGTCAAGCAGGAAATGGCGATCGAATCCGGCGCTGAAACTGTGTCGATGGGTTGCGTCCGGCCGAGATGTACCATCTCTACAGGTTTGCGCGGGGATTTCGGGGTGTTGCGCCAGGTTCGGCGTTTTGCAGACGGTTTTGCTCAGGTTGCACCCCTGGACGGGTGAGGGAGAACGGTATGACGACCGGTGTCGTGCTGCGGGACGTGACGGACGTTGATTTGCCGGCGTTTTTTGAGCACCAACTGGACGCCGCGGCCAACCAGATGGCGGCATTCACCTGCGAGGACCCGGCCGACGAGGAGGGTTTCGCGGCGCACTGGGCGAAGATCAGGGGCGACGACACGATCTGCATCAGGGCCGTTCTCTTCGAGGGGCTGGTGGCCGGTCACATCGCGAAGTTCGAACGACTGGGCGAGCCGGAGGTCACCTATTGGATCGGAAGGCAACACTGGGGCAGGGGAATCGCCACGACTGCGCTGTCGCAGTTTCTCGGTGAGGTCGAGGCGCGGCCTCTCTATGCCCGGGCGGCCAAGGACAACGTCGCCTCACTGCGGGTGTTGGAGAAGTGCGGGTTCGTCGTGTTCGGTGAAGACAGGGGTTTCGCCAACGCGCGCGGTGAAGAGATCGACGAGGCTATCTTGAGACTGATCTGACTCAGGGACGCAAAGACCTCAATCGCTGTTGGGGAACGAGTCGCGGCGCAGGGTCTTGACGGCACCGCGTCGTCGTTTGTCTTCCAACCGTCTGCGTCGGGCGCCGGACGGAACGGCGGTCTTTTGGCGCCGCTTTCGCGTGCGCAGGGCGTCGGCGATCAGTTCCATGAAACGCTCGGTGGCGGCGCGACGGTTGGCCGACTGTGTGCGGTGCTTGGAGGCGACGATGTAGAGCACCCCGTCGCGCGTGATGCGGGTCGTGAGTCGCTCGCGAACGCGCCGGCGCAGGGCGTCGGTGAGGGCGGCGCTGGCGCCGAAGTCGAAATAGAGTGTCCCGCCCGTGTCCACCATGATGACGATCTGCCCGCCGGGACCGCTGCTGCGAGAGAAGCGAAACCACAGGTCGGATCGCGGGATGTGAACATGCGGCGAGATAACGAGTGGCGGCAACGCGGCGGCGGCGCTCATGGCAACGACCCGCGAATCAACCGCAGCGTCATCGGTCGCCGCGCGGGCGCGTCGAAACCCGCTGCCGAGCGGTCGCGCGGGTAGACGGCCGACTGTGCCTTGGCACGCGACTTCGTCCGGTCGGGCTCGTTCAGCTTCTTGCGCGTGCGCCAGAGCTTCTCGATCAGATACGGCGTGGGGACATCGTTGACCGAGAGCGCTTTGCGATAGTCGTCCATCGCCTCGTTGTACTCGCCCAGCAGGTAGTGGAGGTCGCCGCGCCGAATGAGCAGCTCGTAGTCGTCGGGCGTCTGTTGGATGCCGTCGGAGGCCTGTTTGACCGAGTAACGGATGCGCACGTCGGCCTGATCACGTTCACGCAGCGCGATCGCGTAGCCCGGTGACAGATCCAGCGCGCGGTCGAAGTCGTCGAACGCGGCGAGGTATTGCCCCGCGCGCAGGCGAACGGCGCCGCGGGTCACCCAGACGACGGCGGTTCGCGGGTCGAGTTGAATCGCCTGGTCGAGGTCCTGCAGGCTCCCTTCGAGGTCACCCATGAAGTACTTGACCAGACCACGCATTTGGTGGCCGGCGACGGAGTCCTCGCGGAAGTTGATCATCATGTCCGCGTCCTGAATCGCCTTGTCGAACTCGGAGAGGCGAAGGTAGAGGATCGATCGCAGGTGCAGGGCGCCGAAATGGTCGAACTCGTTCTGCAGAGTCAGGTTCACGAGGGCCAGCGCCTGCTCGGGCGTGGCGGCGGCGAGCGCTTCGCGGAAGTAATCCGTTGCGATCCGACCCGTCGGGTTGTCCGGGCGACCGATGGTCAGCCGGTTGGACGTTGCCGTGCGAACGGCGCTGGTGAACTCGTCGGCCAGCGTAGCGATGAGGGAGAGATCCTGTTGTGTCAGGACGATGGCATCGGTGGTGCTCGTTGGGAACACCGGTGTCGGTTGCGGCGCTAAGGGCTCGGGCAGTTTGAAGAGGCCGCTGTCGGCGACGGCGCCGGCGACGTCACCGAGCATCTTCGCGCCGAAGTCCGCGACGCTTCGCTCGAGGGGGAGGTCGCCCATCTCTTCGGTAAACCGTCGTTTCTCCTCTTCGAGTGTTTCGACGCGCTCGGCCAACTGTTCCTTCTCGGCGATAACGGCGTCCGTCTTTGATCGCTGGAAGTGGGACTGCACCGACCACATGAGCGAGGCCAGGGCAAGCACGACGCCGGCGGCCAGCACCGCGACGCGGTTGCGATCGATGAACTTTCCGAATCGACCGGTGATTCCCTCGCGTTTGGCGCGGATGGCTTCGTTTCGTCGAAACCTACGCAGGTCGTCGGCCATGGCGACGGCGGTCTGGTAGCGGCGATTGGGCGATTTCTCGAGGGCCTTGAGGCATATCGTCTCGAGATCGACGGGGATCTTGAGACTCAGCGCGCGCGGCGGAACCACCTCGGTGGTGATGATCTTGGAGATGACCTGCTCGCGCGTGTCCCCGGGAAACGGCGGCTGCAACGTGAGCCATTCGTACATCGTGGCGCCGAGCGAGTAGATGTCGGTGCGCGGTCCGACCTGCACCTGACCGCCGGTGATCTGCTCGGGCGACATGTAGAGCGGGGAGCCGATGAACTCGCCGGTCACGGTCACGCCCGGCTGCTCGAGCACGCGCGCCAATCCGAAATCCGCGATGCGCAGGCGCCCGTCGTCACCGTACAGGAAGTTGTGGGGCTTGATGTCGCGATGGATAACGCCGTGCGCGTGCGCGTACTGCAACGCGTCTGCCGCGGCCGCCATCTGCTCTGCGATCTCGTCGAACGTCGCCGCGGTCGATTCAGAGAGGGAACTGGCGGATGATCCGGTTGGGCTGGAGGAATCGCCGGCGCTCGTGCGGCCGGATGGGTCGGGATCCGGGGCTAACTCGGCGTTGCGTCGATCATCGGAGCCGACAACGAGCTTGGTCTCGGTGAGATCCATCGACGATGATCGCTGATCGCCGCGCAAATCGCTGATGAGTTCGTTGAGGCTGCGTCCCTCGACGAGTTCCATGACGTAGAAGTACAGACCCTCATGCTCACCTTGCGCGAAAATGGGAACAATATTCGTATGGTGCAGCTTGGCGGCGGCCTGAGCCTCGCGCTGGAATCGCACGACCGCGCCGGTGCCGAGACCCAACGAGGCGCCCAGCACCTTGATGGCAACGACGCGTTTGAGCGACTCCTGCCAGGCCTCGTAAACGGTGCCCATGCCGCCTTGGCCGATCTTGCGACGGATTTCAAAATCGCCGCCGATCCGCATGCCCACGATGGACGATGAGCCCACGGCATTCCGAGCAGCGGAGCCGGATCGATCGGTATCGGCTGGGTTCGTGTCGGTCATCGCGCCCGCCTGAGCCGTAGTCTTGTCCCTGTCCCCGCGTTCCGGCCGGTGTCGCGTCACCTAGGATGCAGATCGCGCGACGAACGTGGGGGTAAGAAGCTGTACCTGCAACACTTGCGCCAATCTACCAGTACGTTCGTTCCATCGCGGCGGCTATTTGGCCGGCTGCAATCCGCCGCATCTATAATGTGCACGGTGGAGCCAATCCGGTCAATTCAACTTGTAGCCAGTGATTATAACGTGCCCGACGGAAACCAGTTGCGTTCATCCACCGGCCCACAGGCGATTTCGCGCCGCCGGCACGACCGATGCGGGAGCATCCATTCCTAACCTCGCCAGACAGCCTGGCGTGCGATGTCGTCACAGTTTACACTTTCAGACACATTAATAAAGCATAGCTTACTAGTCAAGCCAAACGCGGACACCGTCTGTACTGACCCGCGTTGGGGTCATTCGTTAGCAGGATCGGGGCTGACCGAGGGAGATACGTTCGGGAATTCACCGGCGGCGTGTTGGCGCGCCAGTTGCGCGTATCTCTCGACGACTTCCCGAGTGTACTGAGCCTCCTGTGCGGTCGTCGCTCGAACGGGGCGGGCGGGCACGCCCATCACGAGCGTGTTGTCGGGGATGATCGTTCGCGGCGCGACGACGGCGCCTGCGCCGACAATGCTGTTTGCGCCGATCCGGCAGCCGTCGAGCACGATGGCACCTATTCCGATCAGCGCGCCCGAGCCGATTTCGGCGCAGTGAACGACCGCGCCGTGTCCGATGCTGACTTCGTCGCCGATGCGCAGGTCCTCACCGATCGCGGTGTGAACGATGCACCCGTCCTGGATGTTGACGCGCCGGCCTACGTCAATGCGGGCGACGTCCCCGCGGATGGTGACCTGGTGCATCACGGTACACTGGTCGCCCAGGGTGACGTTGCCGCCGACGTAAGCGGTTGGTGCGATGTAGACGTCGCGGCCCAGTTTGACGTGACAATCGTTCGTTGCCATTAGTCGCCATTGTATCGCGCGGTTGTCGAGTTGCGAGCCCGACGGTCTGCCGCTAATGTCGCGTAGCAGCGATTGGAGCGCGGTACAGCAAGTGGTCGACACATCGTGGCAATCATCGAGACTCGGGCAACGCATTCGCGTTCGCGTCACCGAATTCCTCGGGAAAGCGGGGTTCAAGGAAGAGTACCTGCTCGTCCTGTTGGCCGTCTTGATCGGCGCCGCGACCGGGCTGGGTGCGTTTCTGTTTTACAGGCTGATCGCGTGGGCGACGGAGTTCGCGTACGGCCACGAGCACAGCCTGTTCGGCGGCCGATGGTACATGTTGCTTGCCTTGCCGATGTTCGGTGCGTTTCTCACCGGGTTGATCACGCAGAAGTTCGCCCACGAGGCGAAGGGGCACGGCGTTCCTGAAGTGATGGATGCGATCTACCGGCAGGGCGGTACGGTTCGCCCGCGCGTGGCGCTGGCCAAATCGGTGGCCAGTGCGCTGACCATCGGGTCGGGTGGGTCTGCCGGGACGGAAGGACCAATCGTCCAGATCGGCGCGGCGATCGGCAGCGGGTTCGGCCAATTCCTTCACATCGATAAGCGGCAGATGAGCGTGCTCGTCGCGTGCGGGGTGGCGGCGGGCATCGCGGCCATCTTCAACGCACCGATCGCGGGCGTCCTGTTTGCGCTGGAGATTTTCCTGAAGGACTTCTCGCTGAAGACGTTCTCTCCGGTCGTGTTTGCCAGTGTGATCAGTTGCTCGGTCATGCACGGTCTGCTTGGCGGCGAGGATGTCGCGATCTTTCAGGTGCGCGGAAACGCGCACTACGTGTTCAGCGGGACGGAGTTGCCGTTCTATCTCGTTTTGGGACTGCTGTCGGCCGGCGTGGCGAGCTGTTTCATTCGCGCGCTGTACTGGGCCGAGGACATGGCTGACGCCGTCCGCATCAGCAACTACGTCAAGCCGGTCTTGGGGGCGCTCGGGCTGGGGTTGCTGGGCGTCATCGTTTGGGAACTCGCACCGGCAAACGGCGACGGGATGCCTCCGTTCTTCGGCAACGGATACCCGCTGATCGAGCGGGCGATCGGTGTCGACACGATTTTCGGTCTGGGGATGTGGCTGCTTCTCGGGTTGTGCGTACTCAAGATCGCTGCGACCTGCCTGACGCTCGGCTCGGGGGGATCGGGCGGGATTTTCGCTCCGTCGCTGTTCATGGGTGCGACTATCGGGGGCGCGTTCGGGCTGTTGCTTCACCGGCTCGGTCTGGTGGACGAGAGCAGCGTCAGCGCGTACGCGCTGGTGGGCATGGCGGCCGTCGTCGCGGGGACGACGCACGCGCCGATGACGGCGATCGTCATTCTTTCGGAGATCACGCGGGATCCGAAGGTCATCCTGCCCATCATGTTCGCAGCCATCGTGGCGACGTGGGGGGCGCAGCAACTCTCGGTCGACAGCATCTACACGCTCAAGCTGCGACGGCGCGGCGTTCGCGTCGGCACGCTTGCGGACCTCACGATTCTCAAGGGTATCACGGCGGGTCAGGTGCAGACCACCGCCGCGGTCTGCGTTCACCCGGAGGATCCGCTCCAGAAGATCATCGATCTGGCCGTCGAGAGGGGGACGGGCGATTTCGTGGTGGTCGACGAGTCCGGCGCCTATCAGGGGCTCGTCGTTGCTGAAGACATCCGTACGGCGCTGCTCCAGCCCGACGCGGTACCGCTGCTGCTGGTGGGCGAACTGCTTCGGATGGGTATCCCGACGATCAGCCGGACCGAGACGCTCGACAACGTGCTGGACGCGTTCGCGCGGAGCAGCGTCCAGTCATTGCCGTTGGTCAGCGCCGATGACACATCTCACCCCGACGCCCTGATCACGCGCCAAGCGGTGATGACACGATATCAGGAGGAACTCGAACGCCGATCGGGGTAGGCACGGCGGCGTGCATCCCGGAAAGGGTGGCGTTTCTCGCACACGGCGATTCTCAAAGGTCCGCTACGTCCCCCGCGACCCACCCCTGTCATTCCGAGCGGAGCGAGGAATCTGGCTGGGAGGGCATTCCGGCAGGATTCCTCGCTCCGCTCGGAATGACTTTCGGTGGCGTTCGCCGGAAAGCGGGGAGATCGGCAGGTGGACGATCTTGCCCTGGGTTCGTGGGTTCGGAGTGGGTTCGGGGGATCAGGCGGGGGGAAAGAGGGCGGCTACGCTGCACGTGAAGCCGGGGAGGACATCGCCGCCGTCGAGGTCCTGATCTGCCGCGATCGTCTTGATCTCATCGTTACGGCGATGTTCGGTCACGGACTTGGTATCCGGGTCGAGCACCCAGATGGTACAGACTCCGGCTTGCAGGTAGTCACGGATTTTTGCCTTCACGTCGGCGGGGGCGTCATTGGGCGAGAGGACCTCCACGACGAGATCGGGAGCCATTGGGGCAAATGCCTTTCGCTCATTCACGGGTGGCAAGCGGTCCTTGCGCACGAAGGCGACATCGGCGGCACGCACCGTGTCCGGGTCACTGAACAGCTTGAAGCCGGTTTCAGCTCCCAAGACCACTCCCAAATCACGCTCCATCACGAACCGTGCAATCTGCATGGTGGCGCGGGCGACGATGTCACCGTGCTGAAACCCCGATGGACTCATCATCCGGAGTTCTCCCACCACCAGTTCGTAACGGCTGCCGTCAGGAGGCATTTCGAGAAGCCGGGCGGCCGTCATGGCGTTCTTCGAAATCATGGATCGAGCCCCGTCCGCTGCGCGAAACAACACCGGTCCATTATAGATCGGACAAGCGAGCGGAGCAACGTGAACGGGGGTAGCGTTCATCGCGGTGACGCGTCCCGAAGCGGGAAGGCACCCCGCATGTCGCCGCCAGACGGGGCGGCTCAGGTTTCCTGGATTTCTTTGGTCTTGGCGGCGACCTGCTTGTCGATCTCGTCTTCGTGGTGCTTGGTGATCTTCTGGACGGAGTCCTTGGCGTCGTCGGCTTCGTCTTCGCTGAGCTTGGCGTCCTTCTTGTCGGCGTCGATGCGTTTGTTCATGTCGCGGCGGACGTTGCGCACGGAGATCTTCTGCGCCTCACCCATCTTCTTGACCTGGGTGGCGAGTTGGCCGCGGCGTTCGCCGGAGAGCGGCGGGATGGGCAGGCGGATGATCTTGCCGTCGCTCATTGGGGTGATGCCCAGGTCGGAGGACTGAAGTCCGCGTTCGATGTCCTTGATCGTGCCCGGATCGAATGCCTTGATCATGATGGTCGTCGGGTCCGGAACGCTGATCGTGGCCAGGTCCCGCAGGTTCATGGTGCTGCCGTAGGACGGCACCTCGATCTTGATGTGATCGACGAGCCCGGGTGTGGCCTGACCGGTGCGAATACCTCTGAGTTCTTCTGAGAGGTAGGCGACAGCCTTGTCCATCCCGGAGTTGCACTGAGATTCGATTTCTGATGCGGACACGTATCGCCTCCTGCCACGTGCAGCGTCATTGAGCCACGACCGTACCAACGGTTTGCCCTTCGACGACGGCGCGCATGTTACCTGGTTTTCGCAAGTTGAATACCACTACGGGTACGCGATTCTGCTGGCACATGAGGATGGAGGAGAGATCCATCACGCCGAGGCGCCGATCGAGGAACTCGTTGTAGGTCAGGCGCGAGTGCAGCTCGGCGTCGGGTTCGTGCGCGGGGTCCGCGGAATAAACACCGTCGACCTTGGTGGCTTTGAGTAGGGCGTCGGCGCCGATTTCCGCGGCG
This sequence comes from Phycisphaerae bacterium, assembly GCA_029260255.1. Taxonomy (GTDB): domain Bacteria; phylum Planctomycetota; class Phycisphaerae; order UBA1845; family UBA1845; genus OFTM285. The sequence goes on along the minus strand of JAJDDR010000308.1, from coordinate 4,207 downwards.
CGCAAAGCCGCGGCGGTGTCGGTGGTGACAAAGGGGTTCCCGGTCCCGCCCGCGAAGACAACGACGCGGCCTTTCTCCAGATGGCGGATCGCCCGCCGCCGCACGAATTTCTCGCAGATGCGATCGATCGCGATGGCCGACTGGACCCGTGTGTCGACGCCGATGGATTCGAGGACCTCCTGCACGGCGATCGCGTTGATGACGGTGGCGAGCATTCCCATGTAGTGGGCGGCAGCTTCGGCGATTTGAATCTTCTTGGCCAGGTCGCCGCCGCGAACGATGTTGCCGCCTCCGATGACGAGTCCGACCTGGACACCGAGATCGACGACGGACTTGATCTCATGGGCGATGCGTTCGAGTTCGGTGGCGTCGATGCCGGTGGTCCCCGGCGTGCAAAGGCCTTCGCCGCTGATTTTCAAGACCACCCGCCCGTACGCCAGATCAGACATGCTACGCCTCAGTTCGTGACCGGTTCGCCGCCGCTACGGCGCGCCAAATCCACTCGCAACCACAAAAAAGGGCCTTTCGGCTCCGCGTCGGTCGGCTTATCCGCCGATCCGGACGACAGATACCTCCGTCACGGCGCTGACGCCGGCGGGCTTGAGAACGTCACGGACCTTCGTCTTGGAGACTTTGACGTGCTCCTGGTCCATGAGCGCGTTTTCCGCACAGAAGGCGTTGACTTTGCCTTCCACGATCTTGTCCACAATCTGCGCCGGCTTGCCTTCGGCCACGGCGACCTCGCGTGCGAGGTTCTCGACCTTCTCGATTTTGTCGGCTGGGATCTGATCGCGCGTGATGGCCATCGGGTTGGTGAACACGACGTGGTGGCACAGGTCGACCGCGACGTCGTCCGAACTCGGGGCGGCGTCGAGCGCGACCATCACGCCGCTCTTGCCGTCGTGATGCACGTAAGCGCAGAGGAAGGCGCCCGACATCTTCCGGCAGGCCTGGATCGTGATGTTCTCGCGAAGCAGGCCGAAGACCTCGGTGATCTCGTCCTTGACGGTCCTGCCCGGGTTCACCGCCGACGGCGTCTCGATCGCCGCGTCGGGGCTGAGGTCGGCGACATCCTGGGCGGCCACCGACTTGGCGATGCCGTCGGCCAGGGCGATGTACTGGTCCGTCTTTGCAACGGGAGCGGTCTCGCAACGCAGGTCGACGATCGCACCGACGGTCTTGTCGTCCGAGATGTAGACGCCGACGCGTCCCTCGCCCGTGACGTTCGTGGCGCGAGAAGCCATCTTGCCTTTGTACTTCTTTTGGAGGAGTTCCTTGGCCGTCTCGGAATCGCCACCCGCCTCGGTGAGTGCGGACTTGCATTCCATCATGGGCAGGCCCGTCTCGTCCCGGAGGGCCTTCACCTGGCTGGCAGTAATCGCCGGCATCGTTCACATCTCCGTTTGCAGTGCGGCCGTCGTTAGACCGCGACCGCCGTCAGTGTCCGTTCACTCTCAAGGTTGTACGTCTGTGTGGTCCACGCGCCGGGCGTACCCTGGATGGGCCACCGCGCACCATCTCCAGCCGCGAATCCGCTACGACTCGGGCATGACCGGTGCGGCGACATCGGACGAATCCGCGGAAGGGGCCACAGGCACCGCCGCGGGCTCATCTGCCGCCGTGTCATCGGCTCCAGCGTCGTCTGCACGCGCCGTGACGCCGCGCTCGGAACGCTTCCGCGGGGCCTCCTCCGCCTTGGCGGCGACGGTTTGAGCGCGCCTGCCTTCTTCCACTGCGGTGGCCAAGTGCCCCAGGATAACATCGATTGACCGAATCGCGTCGTCGTTGCCGGGAATCGGGATGTCCGCGAAATCCGGATCGGAGTCGGTGTCGATCAGGCAGATCGTGGTGATGCCCAGCGCCCTCGCTTCGCGCAGAGCGTTCATCTCGCGATGCGCATCGATGATGACGGCCACGCCCGGGAGTTTGGTCATGTTGCGAATACCGGAGAGGTTGCGCTCTATCTTCTTGCGTTCGCGCGTGTTCCGCGAGCGTTGTTTCTTACTGTACTCGTCGGCGGAGCCGTCGGCCTCGGCGGCTTCCAACTCCTCGAGGCGCGCCAAGCGCGAGCGAATCGTGCGGAAGTTGGTCAGGGTGCCACCCAGCCATCGCTCGGATACCCAAGGCATGTTGGCCGCAGTCGCATGCTTGCGGATTGAGTCCCGGGCCTGACGCTTGGTTCCGACGAAGAGGACGTCCTCGTTCTTGGCGACCATCTGTGCGATGAACCGCTTTGCCCGAAGGAGCCCTTTAACCGTCTCACGAATGTCGATGATGTGGATCAGGTTGCGCTTGCCGAAGATGTACGATCGCATCTTCGGGTTCCAGCGACTCACCCGATGGCCGAAATGAATCCCCGAATCGACCAACTGACGAACTAACTCGGATGCCAAACGCGATACTCCTCAACCTATTGACCAAGCAGACTCTTGCCTTGCACGGATGCGCAATACCGGAAATTAACAGAAATCCGGGCAAAATCAAGCCGGCCGGCCAAAAAAACCGGTTATCGAGCACCCCGGCCCACAATCGGCCGCGAATCGGTCCTGTGCGTGGTTTTGGGCGACGTGGACTCGCGATCGTATCGAGAATCGCGTTTCGGTAGCATGGTCAAATCGTGGGGAATCCCAGGCCGCGCGGCTGTGAAAAGGGCGAGGCTTGCGGAATTGAAGCGCAACCAACCTCGGGGGCAGTTGAGCTTCAGCAGGACAAGGGAGGCTAGCAGCCCGTCGGACTTAGAAAACCAATCCGCGTTGGAACGACAGAAACGCGGTTTCGCGTTGCTGCCTGTACCGGGTGACCTTCGTTATTCGAATGAAAACAAGGGCGTTCGCTCAAAGTCCGACAGGCTCCTAGCGTTCCGCGGTGCCCGCGAGCTTCTGTAGATCGGAAAGGAAGGAAAGATGCGAGCCAAACGACGAACCACACACGCTGGAGGACTGAACGGTGGAATGCACCGGACGGGTGTTCCGTTGGGTCCCAGCGACTCTACACCACAAGCGTTGCGGGGTGTTCGTGAGCACTCACTGGTCTCGATGACCTGCATCCTGGCGGCCGCCGCCACCTCGTTGATGGGACCTGAATCGCTCGCGCAGATGCTCTATTGGACTGACGGCGCGGCGATCCATCGGGTTGACCTCGACGGTGAATTCTCGCCCGAAACGCTCGTGAACGGCGCGACCGGCGCCGGCGGCATCGCGGTCGACGTCGCGGGTGGGAGGACGTACTGGGCGGACGGAATGAGAGGCAGCATCCGCAGTGCCGACCTGTCGGGATTCAACGTCAAGGATGAGATTTCAACCGGCGTCGCGAGCCCCATGGCAATCGCCGTCGACAGCCACTCACCGACGCCGAAACTCTACTGGACGAACGCGACGGGCGCTTCCATCGACCGTTGCGGCCTCGACGACAGCAGCCGCGAGATTGTCGTGAGCACCACGCACCCGCCGCGGTCCTTGGCGCTTGATGCGCCCGGCGGCAAGCTGTACTGGACGCAACGGAACGGTGTGTTCCGGGCCGACCTGAATGGCCGCAACGCCGAGATGATCGTCTCGCAAGTGTCCGATCCGCGAGGGATCGCGCTGAATCTAGTGTCGATTCCCCAGCGGGTGTACTGGACCGATTGGGGCGGGGGTGATATCAGACGGGCGCACCTCGACGGTTCGGGCGTGGAAGTCGTTCTGACGTCGCTGGACGGTCCGGTCGCGTTGACACTCGATGTGGCCTCCGTCGATCCGTGTGGGAGCGACGATGACTGTGCCGTCGGAGGTTGTGGGGACTACGGGTCGGGGATTCCCGGCATCTGCGATGTCCGCCAGGCGCCAGTCCTCTACTGGGCGGAGAGCGGGTCGGGCAGGATCAGGCGCTCCGCGCTCGACGGTTCCGGAGTGTCCGATGTCGTATCGGGGGTCGGCCCGGTCGGCGGGTTGGCGCTGCTGGGAATCGTGACCTTCGAGAACGTGAACGCCACCGCGTTTCCGCCGGGGCTGGACCTGCATCACGGCGAGCCGGCGAATATCCCCGAGCGGCTCGTCGGCGGTGCCTGTGCGGGCGACTTCAACAACGACGGGAATGTCGATTTGTACTACACGCGCATCGGAGTGCCCAACCTGTTGTTCGAGAACAACGGAGCGGGCGGCTTCACCGAGGTGGGCGCGGCTATGGGCGTCGATTTCGTGGCGACGAGCTCGGGTTGCGCGTGGGGCGA
>JAJDDR010000307.1 GCA_029260255.1 Phycisphaerae bacterium | reverse complement strand
GCACCAACAACAAGATCAAGACCATGAAGCGACAAGCCTACGGGTTCCGGGACCAGGAGTTCTTCAAACTCAGAATCCTCGCCCTCCACGAGACGAAGTACGCTTTAGTCGGATGAACCCGAAAAACGCGAACGCCATATTACGAAACGAACCCATTTGAAAGTGTCACTTCAATGACCCGGGCGCGCTGTCACTGCGGCAACACCGACCCGTCGACCGCACCGGCCCGTCGCCATCGTGAGGTCGGACGGCACGTTGGCCGACGCACTACGCGCTGGCGGCCGCGCCCTTGAAGGCGTTCCGCAGGGCGTCGACGCGGTCCGTTCGCTCCCAGGTGAAGTTGGCGCCCTCGCGGCCGAAGTGACCATGACGGGCCGTCTCGCGGTAGATCGGACGACGGAGATCCAGATGCTCGATGATCTTGCGCGGCGTCAGCGGGAAGATCTCCCGAACGACCTTGCTCAGCTCCTCTTCGCTGACCTTGGCCGTGCCCTCGCAGCTGAGCAGGACACTCGTCGGCTCGGCCACACCGATGGCATACGAAAGCTGGACCTCGCAGACATCGGCCAACTCGGCGGCGACGATGTTCTTGGCGATGTACCGCGCCATGTACGCGGCCGATCGGTCGACCTTGGTCGGATCCTTGCCGGAGAACGCGCCTCCGCCGTGGCGGCCCCTGCCTCCGTAGGTGTCGACGATGATCTTCCGGCCGGTGACCCCGGCGTCTCCGTGGGGACCGCCGATCTCGAATCGCCCGGTGGGGTTCACGTGAACGGTCATGTCGTCGTGCCACCACTCGCCGAGGACGGGCTTGCAGATGTGCTCGATCACCTGGCGTTTCAGCTCGTCCTGACGGTCGTTCCAGGACTTGTCGTGCTGGGTCGAGACAACGACCGTGTCGACGCGCACGGGACGCAGACCGTCGTACTCGACGGTGACCTGCGACTTGGCGTCGGGGCGAAGCCCGGCGATCACGCCCTCACGCCGAACGGCGGCGTGACGCTCGACCAGCCGGTGAGCCAGGTGAATGGGCAGCGGCATGAGCGTGGGCGTCTCGTTGCAGGCAAAGCCGAACATCATCCCCTGATCGCCCGCGCCGTCGCGATCAACGCCCATGGCGATGTCGGGCGACTGCTTCTTGATCGAGGTCAGAACGGCACAGGACTCGTAGTCGAACGCCATGTCACCGGAGGTGTAACCGATCTCCTTGATGGTCTCGCGGACGACGTCGGGAATCTCGACGTACGCCTTGGTCGTGACCTCACCCGCGAGCACGACCATCCCGGTCGAGACCAGCGTCTCGCAGGCCACGCGCGATTGCGGGTCCTGCTCCAGCATGGCGTCCAGGATGGCGTCGGATATCTGGTCGGCGACCTTGTCCGGATGCCCCATGGATACTGATTCAGACGTAAACAGGCACGAGCCCTTGGCACTCGACGATATCACAGCGATTCCTTCCAGCGAGATTCCCAAACAATTCTCTAATGCGGTGGCGAATTATAGCCCCAGGCACGCAAGGACACAACCACGGCGCCGCCGGCGTGCGTCCCCGGTTCGCGACCGTCAAAACCACATGTCGTATCCATCGTCATGCGGACGCCGCACGTTTGGGTTGATTTGGAGAAGAACGACGTTGACCCGCGGCCTGTTGAGTTGCGATAATCTCACAAGAGGCTGCGGAACGAGCGCGGCCTCCTGCTTTCTGCGACGACTCGCGGAAAGCACCCAGCCGGCCGATCCACCGCCTGGAGTCCGCCCGATGTACCCACGCCGGAGTTCAACCATACGGCATCAAATGCTGCTCAAGATTGTCTTGGGGGTCTGCCTGCCGGCCGTCGCTGCGCCCGCTTCCGAGTCGGTCTTGCTGAACGGCACCTGGCAACATCGGGTCGACGGCCAGGCGTCGGCGCCGCAGACCGTGCCGTTCTCGCGCGTGCCGCTCGAATCGGTTCAGACGTTTGAGAAGACATTCACGTTGGCCGAGGGCGCCTGCGCGGATGTTGCGATGCTGGAGTTCGACGGCGTGGTCGGCAAGACCACCGTACACCTCAACGGTGATCGCGTCGGGTCGCACGCTTCGTACACGCCGTTTCGGTTCGACGTCTCCGAGTTTCTCGATCACCACGGCGTCAACGAACTCGTCGTGTCGCTGGATGATCGAAGCGATACGACGACGATCCCGTACGCCGGTGCGCCGTGGATCAACTACTCCGGAATCTATCGCGACGTTCGGCTCCGGTGCGGCGACCGCGCGGTGCTGTTCGAGCCCGAGCTGCAATACGACTTCGGCGACGGTCTTTCGCAGGTAGACGGTGAGGTCACCGTTCGCGCGGGCGGCGTGCCGGGGACGCTGGTCTCGTTCCACGCGCGGCTGCTGGACGGAACTCCAGACGACTGGTCCGTGTTGGCCGAAATGGAGACCACGGAACAGGTCGCGGTCGGCCAAGACGGAATCGCGTCGGCGTTGTTGGCACTCAGCGTCGGCGGGCTGGAGCTGTGGTCGCCGGATACGCCGCGGCTGTACCGTCTCCACGTCGTCGTGTCGTCGGGCGGGCAGATTGAAGATGAATCGCTTGAGACGGTCGGGTTCCGCGAGGTTCGCGCGATCGGCAACGACATCGTGCTCAACGGTGAGCCGTTGCTGCTTGCGGGAGTGTCACGCCATGACATCTATCCCGGGACGGGGTTCATCGGGACGGAAGCGCAGATGCGCGACGACATGACCCAAATCAAGACCATGGGGCTCAACTACGTGCGGCTGATTCACTACCCGCACGATCCGTACATTCTCGATCTCGCCGACGAGCTGGGGCTTCTGGTTTCCGCCGAGATCCCGGCGTGGGCCAACCTCGACCACCCCGTGGTCCGCCAACGGTGCTACACGATGTTGGACGAGGCGGTCCGGCGTGACATGCTTCATCCGTCGCTGTTTCTCTGGATCGCGGGGACCGCCTGGGGGCGTCCCGCGCTCTATGCCCGCGAGTCGCAGGAGCGCTTCCGAACCCTTGACCGCAATCGACTGGTCAGCTTCGTCAATGACGATTCCGAATACACGCCGCTGGCGATGGCGTTGGACGTCGCCTTCCATCACGAAGCCGGTCTGGATGTGTTCATGAAGAACACCTGGTGGTACTTCTACATGGAGAACGTCCAGGACGCCTGGCTCAACTTCCCGAAGGACCTGCCGATCGTGGTGGCGGAATTCGGACAGGAGGGCAACGATCGCGATCCCGTGGTGATCGTCGAGGACGAAGAAGTGTGGTGGCGCGAGCAGCAGCAGGCCGAGGCGATCGGCGAGATGCTCGAAGCATGGCGCCCGCATCTGCCGGCCTACGACGCGATCGAGCACATCACGGGCATGATCCTGTTCAGTTACCAGGACTTCGGCTTCCCGACGCTCGATCATTTCATACCCAACCACGTGCCGGTCCTGCACACCGGCGTCGTCTACGCCGACCGCGATCCGAAGCGGGTCGTCGAAACCGTGACCGACTTCTTCGAGACGCTTCCGGGCGAGTTCGTCGGACTTCCCACGGTGGATGACCCGAGCGTGGAGCGGCTGTTCGGAGCGACGATCGATCTGGGACCACCGGTGAGCGGTCCGCTCGGGGACGAGGGGCCTTCCGTCACTTGGGACGGCGCGGAACTCTACTTCGCATCAGGGCCTTTGAGTCCGATCTGGCTGCCGCGGATTGTGGTCGCGCGTTTCGTAGACGGCGTCTGGACCGAGCCCGTGGCCGTCGACTTGCCGCCTCCGGCGGATTCGCGCTCTTATCGACGCTCGCCTTGCATTTCGCCCGACGGTCGGTCTCTCTACTTCACGCAGTTCATCATCAACGGCGTGGACGTCGAACCGGGGCGAATCTGGCGCGCCCGACGCGAGGACGGAGGCTGGTCGGCGGCCGAGGATCTCGGCGATACGATTAACCACCCGGACCCGACGTTCACGACGGGCGACGCATTCGTTTCGACCGACGGCGAGACCCTCTACTTCTGCTCGGATCGGCCGGGAGGATCGGGAGGGACAGACCTGTGGTTCAGCCGCCACGTCGGTGACTCGTGGGGGGCGCCGACGAACCTCGGACCGGGCGTCAACTCCGAGCACGACGAGTCCGGACCGTGTGTCACGGCCGACGGGCTGACATTGTACTTCAGTTCTGATCGCCCCGGCGGACGGGGCAATGCAGACGTGTGGGTGAGTCGGTACGCCGAGAGCGCCTGGACCGCGCCCAAGAACCTGGGACCGGAAGTAAACTCGCCCGGCGTCGATCGCGACCCGCAGGTGACGTCCGACGGGCGGCGGATGCTGTTCACCGGAATACGCAGCGGCGGTGCGGGCATGAGTGACATCTGGCTGGCATCGGCCTGGTGCGGCGAACCGGGGACGCACCCGGGCAGCTTCGACCACGATCACGACGGCGACGTGGACCTCGATGATTTCGGCGCGCTGGCCGCTTGTTCGAGCGGTCCTGGCGCCGAGTTCGTCGGGCAAGGGTGCTGCGCGTTCGATGCGGACGACGACGGCGACGTGGACGTACTCGACTGGGCGGCGCTGCAGTCCGCGCTCGGGCGGCCGTAGTTGCTCAATACGGCTCGACGATGATGGCGCGCGGTGTGGTCGGGCAATACTCCTGGCAGACACCGCAACCGACGCATCCGTCATCGAGCACTTCGGGCGGTCCGGCGCCGGTGAATCGCAGTGCGCGGCTGCCCATCGGACAACGGTCCACGCAGATGGAGCACGCTTTCCCGTGCGATCGAACACATGCCGCAGTCGACACGCGGGCGAGGCCCATGCGTATCTGTTCGGGTGCATCGACGAGGCGAAGCGCTCCCGTGGGACAGGCCTTCATACACTCGAGCCCCTCGCAGACGACGCAGGCGGCGTGATCGGGGAGGATGACCGGCGTCTCGCTGATCGCTTGATCGCCGCTTTCCAGCGGGACGATGGCGTCCGCGGGGCAGACGTCGACGCATGCGCCGCAGCGCGCACAGGTATCGAGGAACTCTCGCTCGGGAAGCGCTCCGGGCGGACGGAGCATCGTCCGGGAGCCGGGCACGTCGAGTCGCTTTTCGAGAAACTCACCGACGGGACCGAGGATGCGCGCGAGACTCCGGTGAAAGAACTCCCGCCGATCTTGATGGCTGCTCGATTCCGATGACACGAGGCACTCCCAACCGCGTACGCTGGTCGCATTGGGGTGTGGCTATTCTTCTTGGCATCGCGCGGATAGGGCGGGTTTCACCCGCCGCCACCGAGCGAGAAGGCGGGTGAAACCCGCCCTACCTTTGGCTTACCAAAATCCCTGGCCACACCCGTCGCATTGTAGCATCATCTTCCGTGATTGCCCGTACGCGGGTCGGCCTCTAGAATGCCGGGCTGAATGGCGTCGCGCAATCAGCAGCGGGAGTGATCGTGCCCGAATCGAAGTCAACGACGACCGCGGAGTCGGCCAGGCAATCGCTCCGGGAATACCTCAAGCGCCGCAGCATCAAGTTCACGGCGCCCCGCCAGCGCATTCTCGATGCCGTGTTGCTGATGGACGACCACTTTGAGGCCGAGCAACTGCTGTTCGCACTGAGACAGCGCGGCGAGCGCGTGGCGAAAGCGACGATCTACCGCACCCTGCCGCTGCTCGTGGATTGCGGCATACTCAAGCAGGTCCGATTCGAGGTTAAGCAGGCGCACTACGAACTCTGTTTCGGCGAGAACCCGCACGATCACATGGTGTGTCGTCGTTGTGGCCGCATCGTCGAGTTCGGGGCGGATGAAGTGATCAAGCTTCGCGCGAAGCTCGCCCGCAAGCATCGGTTCCACGCGATCGCGCATCGTTTTCAGCTTTCGGGGCTTTGCTGGGAATGTTCCAATCAGTGCCCGGGCGCCGAGCAGATCGCATCGCCGGATGCTGCGGCGAAGAACAGGTCTACCGCCGGGCGCAAGAAACGGGGCAGCGGCACGTAGAGCCCCTGAGCGAATGGGCTCACGGCTTGCCCGCGAAGGTCTGTTGCTGCCACTTGATCGCGAGCGGGAGGCCTCTGGTCAGCGGGGTCACCGGATCGTATCCGAGCAGGTCGCGCGCTTTCGTGAGGTCTGCCACGTAGCGCGTCACCTCGCCCGCGCGGGTCGGCTCGTAGCGGGCCTGCGGTTCGGTGTTCAGGGTTAATCCGATCAGGTTGACGACATCGACGAGTGTCGCGCCCTGTCCGCTGGCGAGATTGATCGTCTCGTCGCGGAGGGTGCCTGCGACCAGCGCGTCGATCCCGGCGAGCACACCGCGTACGGCATCGTCGACGTAGGTGAAGTCGAGAATCTTCTCCTTGCCGAACACGACGATCGGCTGGGCGCGTGCTACGCGATCAACGAACAGCGGGATGACGCGTTCCATGCGTTCAAGATCGTTGTCGTACCGCCCGTAGACGTTGCTGAATCGGAACACGAGGTGCGGCAAACCGTAGCACCGGGAGTAGGAATAGACGAGCGCCTCGCCCGCGATCTTGCTTGCGGAGTAGGGGCTCTCGGCTACGACGAAATCGGCGTCCGCTTCGTCGGTCACGTGTCGGTGGATGTCGCCGTAGACCTCGCGGGAACTGGCGAACACCATCGGAATCGTCTCGCGGCGGGAATGCTCGAGCGCGGTGAACAGCGTCTTGACGTTGTCCAGCGCGCGCTCCGGATGACTCACCAACTCGAACACCTTCGCGTTGGCCGCGAGGTGCAGGACCACGTCAGGCTTCGCGCCGATCTTGAGATCGTCCGGCGAGGCGGCGACCAGGTCGATCAATCGGGTATCGATCTTGTCCGTCCAGGTGTTTTCCCTCTTGTCGACGCCGATGACCTCGTCGCCCCGTTTCAACAGTGCCAAGCCGACGTTGGTTCCGATCAGCCCACTCGACCCGGTGATCAACACACGCATGTTCCGACGCTCCGGTGAAGTCTCGACCCAATTCAATCGTGTCTCCGCGATGCCCACCGTACCGTCCGCCCGGTCCCGTGCCAAGCGCCACTGCCAACGGACCCGCTTCCGGTCCGGGGGTACAACGATCGGCACGGTCCGTGTACAATACCGTCTCATGACTGTCCATCGAAGAACTCTGTTGGGCGTGCCGGTCATTGCGACGATGATGCTCCTGTGTTCCGGCGCGCAGGCCGAGCGACCGCCGCTGGAAACCAAGCTGCGCGCGGCGACCGAGGCATTGCGGCGGATGAGCGAAGAGCCGTCGGCGGTGAAGTCGGCTCACTATCACGTGTTGTACGTCGGGCGCAGGGAATTCGCTGAGGACCGCAAACGCATCCTCGAGAAGACGCGAAAGAACTTCCTGGGTTTCATGCGGCGCATGCAGCTCGACATCGGCCGCACGACGGAGAAACTCCTGGTCATCGTTCTGGACACTCAGGGTCAGATGATTCGCTTTCGCGAGGAGGTGTCGCCCGACGGTCCGCCGATAGAGGACTGGGTGGCGGGCTATTACTCTCCGGAACACAACTGGGCAGTCTTCTACAACCAGCGCAAGGGGAGCCATCTCAAGAAGGCAGAAGAGGAACTCAATCGGATGGCGAGGCGACTGCTCAACGCTCGGGGCGGGCCTGACAAGCGAATCCACATCCACACGCCGGACGGATGGGTCAGACGCACGAAGAAGCAGATCGGCGGCGACATGACCGCCAAGTGGAAGGAGATCATCGCGGCGGTGAACGAATTCAACACGGCCGTCACTCAGCACGAAGGCGCCCATCAACTGGCTTTCAACGTCGGGGTGCAGCAGCCGGAG
>JAJDDR010000306.1 GCA_029260255.1 Phycisphaerae bacterium | reverse complement strand
GCACCCACTCGCGCAGGTCCGGCGGCAGCAGCATGGGCGTGTTCCGATCGACATTCACAAATCTGGTAGCCATGCCGGGAACTTACCACGAATCGCCCAAAAAAGCGCGCCGAAAAGTCCGACAGACTGCTAGCTCGCGCGCATGGTGGTCATGGTCGTTGCTCCGTTTCGGATTCGTCGCCCGCCGATGCCCGGACCATCGCGATGATGCCCGCGCTCACCGCGTCCGGCAGCCCGCCCGGTTCAATTAGCTTCGAGGTTCTCAAACACGCCCATCCGACGCGCCAGCCGCTCCCCCGATGGTGTAACCGGATACATCTGCAACGGTTCGCCATCGTTCAGGTGATCTTCAATCGCGAATAACAACTCCTCCGCGTACGAATTGCCCCGCATCACGTCAGCCGTCTGGGCCCAGTCTACGACGCAGTGCCGCCGGGAATTCTCGTGATCGATTTGGACGGAGGCGCTCACCGCAACACCCGGCCAATCACGGTCCTTGACGTTCGCCACGAACATTAGACGGAGGTTGTCCGGTTGCATGTCGTCCGACTGGTAGCGACCACATACGCACCAAACGCGAAGGCGCTCAGTCTCAAAATCCGGCTCGATTGGTTCCATAACTCGGGCGGGTAGTTGCGTTTCTTCGGTGTCCATTTCACTTTCCGTTCAATGTTCGATGTTCCTGGCACCGCTACCGATGCCGCGTTACCCAATGTCGTCGTCCAGCAACACGCAGACACGTTGCTTGGTCTCGTTGAGATGCTCGCGCTCCTCCGCCTCCTGCTCGCGTTCCGCCTTGAAGGCGTTCATGTTCAACTGCGCCTCGATCGACACGCGGATGATGCTTTCGAGGGTTGCCGGCGGGAGTGCGTCTAGCTCCACCGCGAGGTGGCCGAATTGCGCGACATACTTCTTGAACCGCGGGTCCGTCGCCTTGATCGCCGTCGGGTCGTGCGGGAGGTTGTATTTTTGTACTTGTTCCAATGTCAGAGCGCACCGTTTGTCCACCACATCATCGCCGAGTCCCATTTCGTCCCGGAGGGTCGTCATCATCGACGGCAGCATTTCCCAACCGGACGGGTCCAGATCACCGAAGTAGAGCACGACCGTCTGCTTGCCCTCGCGGGTGTTGCGTTCGATACGCTCCCGGCAGTTGTGAACGTATGAGACTGAGGAGAACCCCCTGGCGACCGTCACGGGTACGCAGTATGGCTGGGCCACCCGATGACAGATGCGGCTGAGCGCGTCCTTCTCTACCCACAGTTCGAGCGCCACGTCCTGCGTCTGGAGCAGGTCGCGACGGTAGCCGGTGAGGAAGCCCGCCAGTTCATCGGACGCGAAGTGCTCGCGATCATCCCAGCCGCCGGATGGCAGCTCCGATCGGGATCGGTCCTGGATTGCATCCCAACCCACCCGGCCGTCCAACCGCGCTTTGGTGAGGATGCGCGACAGCTTCGCGTACTGGTTCCGGTTGTTCTCAATTATCACCGCCGCAACGAGCTGGTAGTACGCCTGTCGCAGCGTCAACGGCCAGTAGTCGGACAGGTCGGTGAGCACTTGTTGTACTTGTTCCAGATATGCGAGCGACGCCTTCGACCAGCCGCCGCGGTTTCGTGTTTTCACAAGCATCTCACACCTCTCTTAGCGTCTCGCCCACGCCGCTGCGGAGTCACCCAGGTCGTCATCGCCGCCGCTGGTCGGCGGGAACTCCAGTTCAGTGTCACTGCCGTCGGGACCCGATTTGCCATCGAAATCGCCGTCCGAATCGACGCTGTCTGCCACATTGCCACCCGCGTCCCCAACATTGCCACAATTGCCACCATTGTCACAATCCCCGCTGGCGCTACCAAGAAGGCCGCTTTCGTGTGGCAATGTTGTGGCAGTGTGGCAATGTGGCAATTGTGGCAATCCTGTGAGGGGTGCCCCGAACCGGATGGCCAGCAACCTCGCGCGGTTCGCCGTCAGGCGGTAGAATGTCCCGGCCCGGTCCCGGTCGCGATGTAGCTCAAGGTCACGCTTCAGCACCCACCCCACCTTGTGAGATTTGAGAGGCTTCCGGGGTTTCTCAAGTTCGATTCCCTCAGTCTTGGCGGTTCGGCGATTCGCTTCCGCCGCGACGACACCCGGCCGGACCGTGCCGTCCGACTCGACGGTGGCGAGCACCGCCTCGAAGACCGAACCCATGAGACTGTCCGCCCGGTCGGCCGCGACGCTGGCCTGCTGCTCGCGCAGCGCCCGCACGATCGCGGTGCGGACCTTGTCGTCCTGTGCGATAGACAATAACGGTAAGCCGATTTGATTGAGGCGATCTTCCAGGCCGGATGCTGCCAGCGACGGGTCGATTCGGATGTGGTCCAGGTTCGTCAGCCTCCACCCCAAGAGCCGATTTCGTAATCCAAGCGCTTCCGCATCGAATCTGGAACGTGGCAGGTTGATGGGGATGTCCTTCCGGGTGCGCTGAACCATGAAGATCGAAATGGTCCGCGATTCAGTGGCGTCATCAGGGAATGTCCGCCGGAGCGCAAAGATTTTCGGGCCGTAGCAACCGAACGGGCGCGGCTCGTTTCGCTCGCCGTCACACTTGATCAGTGGCCGGCTGCTTTGAAACCCCTGATTCAGATTCTGCGTCAGTGTCGCCGCCAGTTCGGTATCGCGCTTGAAATCGAATTCGTCGGCCACCATCGTTCCGCCGAATGCGTCCAACAACCGTAGTGTTGCCGCCGCGCTACTTCCGCCGCCGACGAACATGGACATCCGGCAAAGAGCGCCGACGGTTTCAAGTGCCCGCGACTTTCCGCGTCCAGCGTCGGCGGTTCGAAATGCCAAGAACGGCAATTCGTCGAAACGATCGAAAACCCAAGACAATAAGATGTATTCGATGGCCAGATGAACGGCGTCGCCGGGCAACTCCACATACTTGTTGACGAAACCAGCGAGGCTCTCTCGCAGTTTCATTTCATCCTCGCCGCCCAGTGAAACTTCGGTCGCTAGGTAGACTGCACCACGAACCGAGCCGCCAGGTGTTACGATACCGTCGCACATCCTCGGCACGACGATAGTGCCCGAGTGTGTATCAACACGATCGGATCGCGAGATATGCCCGGTGGACCGTTCCAAGACAATGAAATCAGCCTTGCCCTCGTCGTTGTTCCATGCCAACTCTGCCACGATACCGCTATCAGCGTAGCTTGAGGCCTGTCTGACGCCGCCCGGGGTCGCCGCCTCCTCCAGCGCATCGACCGCCGACAGCGCCTCCAGTTCAGCCTCCTCCAAGGCAGACAATATGCCGTCGATGTTCGGTTGCGCGCTATTCCACAGGCGCGCGTCCGCGCACCACATCGCAGCAACATTGATTCCCTCGTACGAACCCCCGTTTGCGCGGGCGGTTGAGGTTTTTTATGATGGCGGCTTGGGTTCTGACAAACAGAAATCTCCGATCCAAGTAGTTGCCGCAACATGCTCGGGCCAAAGCCTATCCGATTCCTCCTCTTGACGCTCCTTGTCTACGGAGGCTCGTCCAGTGCCGACACGCTTCAGGTTCCGCGTGATTACGTTACAATCCAGGCATGCATAGATGCGGCCGTTCATGGGGACGAGTGTGTCGTCACACCGGGCACGTACGCTGAGCGAATCGACTTTCTCGGGAAGGCCATCACTGTTCGCATCGCCGACATTGCCGCCGTCGCTACAATCGACGGAACTGGGCTGAAGGGGAGTGTTGTCAGCTGCCTCAATAGCGAAGGTGCAGATAGTGTCCTTGAGGGCTTTGTGATCATCGGCGGTACTGGAACGAGGATTGGCGACAACGTTCTTGTTGGCGGCGGGATGTACAACCAGGGAAGCGATCCGACAGTTATGAGCTGCACGTTCGACGGGAATTCGGCTGATGCGGGTGGAGCGATCTATAACGAGGAGAGTGACCCCACGATCAGCAACTGCAGATTCGTGAGAAACGCGGCGTCTATTCTAGGTGGTGGGATTCTCAATGCATCCAATAGTAGTCCAACAGTGATCAACTGCGTGTTTCACGGAAATCTGGCGGTAAACAACGGTGGGGGCATGGCCAACGCGTTTGATGGTAATGTGGCCGTTACCTCGTGTGTGTTTAGCGAGAATGAAGCGTCTTTCGGTGGCGGCATGTCAAACGCATATTGCAGCCCTACGATCACCGACTGTAGTTTCAGCCAAAACCGGAATGCTGGGATGTTCAACGTGGACGCAAGCCCAACGGTGAGCAACTGCATCTTCAGCGGGAACTCGTCCACTTCCCTAGGGTGCGGCGGGGGTGTACGGAATGCTGGTAGCAATCCGACCCTTGTGAACTGCACATTGAGCGGTAATACGTCGTCAACCTGTGGCGGCGGTATCGGTAACGGAGCCGCTGGTATTGACGGGACCTTGGTCGGGAGCAATCCAACTCTAATAAACTGCCTTGTCTGGGGAAACAGCCCGAGCGAGATAATCAACACGCTGCAAAGCTCGTCAACCTTGAGTCATTGCTGCGTTCGAGGTGGCCTTCCCAGTGACTCGGTGGACGGTGGCGGCAATATTGATTTAGATCCACTGTTCGCTCCCGGACCCGTCGGGTGTTTCTACCTGAGCGAAACCGCTGCGGGGCAAGGAAAGCAGAGCCCGTGTGTGAATGCTGGGAGTGGCGCCGCTACCACGCCAGGCCTGGATTCCATGACCACCCGAAGCGATGAGGGAGAGGATTCGGGGACCGTGGACATAGGCTATCATTACTCCGTCACTGGGCAGGCACTACTGATGGGGGACTTCGACCGGGATGGACGCGTCGACTTGATCGACTGGAGCCACCTGCAAAGGTGCTTTACAGCGGAGGAGCCAACAGGCGTGGCACCCTGTTGCCGCATCTTCGATTTCGAGTTGGACGCCGACGTGGACCTTGACGACTACGCGGCCTTCCAGGAGGCGATTGTCGGAGCGGAGTAGACCCGGCCACTACCCTGCCCACCAGATCCGAGTGGGGACTCTTCGTGATAGGGCTGCTGGTGCTCAGCGGCGGGACGGTTGTGTTCGGTCGTCGTCGGGCGATTCTCGGATCCGATCCGGTCGAGTGACCCCTGGAGCCGTCGGGGAACTACGACGAGATCACCGTGGCCGAATCCGTGGTGACGAAGGCGGGAGCGGCCGCATTGGTGTCTCGGCGTGCTGGGAGGTCGGCCCCATGGGCGTAGGCACGGGCAAGAAAGGCCATTTCCGCTTGAGTTGGGTGGGTCCTTCGGGTACGGTTGCGAACTGAGGATCGATGCCTGCGAAACGTCAGATCAATGATCCCGGCAGACGGGCAGCGTCAGCTCTTGGCCACCTGGCTACGACACACACTTCGCAAGATGTGCGACCGTAGCAGCCAGCACGTTTCGCTTTCGATAGACGCTGTCCGGCGACATGAAGTTGGAGAGGACCTGGCTATGAATCGAACAACGAGGCATTTGGTGCTTGGAGCATCAACGGGCGTGACGGTTTTTGCGATCGTCGTGCCTTTAATACACGTACTGGCCGAGTTGGCCACGTTGGCTGGCGTAGAATTGGGGACCTGGGACAATCCAGTAGAGGTCTTCATCTTTGTCATGACGGCGGCAATGGTCGGCGTGTTCCCCTGGGGCCTTTGGATAGTCGTCACCGACGCCCGGAAAGGGAACTTGTTCGATGTGGATCACGAGGTCTTCGAGTACTTCGTCGCCGCACTGAGTGTGTTCATAGCCTTGACTCTCCTGGTCTGCACTCGCGTACAGCCCGTCTACGCACAGTTTCGCTGGTTTCTCACGCCAGCTCTGTTTGTTTTCTCGATGGCTCTGATTTGGTGGCGTTGGTGCAAAGTATGGCGGATGGCCGCGAGAAATGGAATTCGGGGCATCATCGGTAACGCCCTCGCTATGTAGTGCCTTTCCACGAACCGGCCACCAAACCGTTCGCTCGGTGGAGCTTACGGCTTGTCCTGCCGCAGGCTCGTGTGACCTTCAGAGTTCGATGATCCGGATCTATAGGCCCTTCTCGGCGATGATCGCCACCGAGTCGATGGACGCGACGGACTGGTCTCAAGGCAATCGGGCGATCTGAGCTTCCTACGGCTGCGGGTGGTTGGCCGTTTCTCCGTTCCAGATTCGCGTGGCCGGGACCGTGCCGGTGACCAGCTGGCGAAACATGAGCAGGTCGAACGGGGTGATCTCGCCGGTCCGGTTGGTGTCCACGTAGTCTTCAGGGGTGCCGTGCAGCAGCACGAAGAAATCCGGTTGCATTCTATGCTGAAGATGTGGCATGCTGGAAGCATGAACTACGAAACGGATTGCGAACATCTTGACCCTGCGTACCGACGACAGTTTTCCACGACCCTCCGCGAGAACCTCGAATCGATCATTGAGAGCATTCAGATCATTCAGTTCGAATGCGATGTTGTCGGGGACAAATATGGCGCCGGTTTCTTCAAGGGTGTAGCCGCAACGGTGCGCGCGTTCACATCAATACATGCTCCGTTCGGCGAATGCGGCAACCGGCGATCGCGCCTTTAGTCTGCCGATCCACCTGATGGAGGCCCCTGCGCTTCGTCTGATTCGCCCGCGATAAGGGTTAGGGACAGTTCGACTCTCTCTCGCTCAAGTCCGTCGTTGGGGCCAAGCGCCTCGCGGGCGAGCCGCAAGAGCTCCCATGCACGCTCGACGTCGCCCATCTCTTCGCAGACGTTCGCCAGTACCCGCAGCGGACCAGGCGCCTTGCCCTCTGTCATCTTCACGGCAGATTCAGCAAGCTCGTACGCTTTACTGGTGGCTGGCTCGAAGTCATCTTCGCGTCTCATCAACACGTCCGCTAAGGCGACGAGCGCAGTCGTGTCCATCGTCGGCAACTTCATGCACCGGGCCAGGAAGGAGTCCGCCGCAGATGAGTGCATGCTTCCCGCTGCCGAATCTCCGATGCGCCCTGCCAACGTGAGCATACCCCGGTAGATCTTCCCAACCTGATTCCAGGCAAGCTCGTCTTTGGCGCCGAGCGAGACGGCCCGCTCCGCTGATTCACTCGCTAGCACAAGTCCGTCCCATGCCGCTCGGATGTCTTTGCTCGCGACGTCCAGCCGGGCGAGGCTGACCAGAATGTCCCTCCGACGACCGTGAAAGGCCGCATCGCTCGGTCCGATCATGATGAGGCGATTCGTAATTTGGAGCGCTTGGTCGTAACGCTCAGCAGCAGCGTGGGCATCACCCTGTTGGCGAACGCGCCAGGCGCGCGTCAGCATCGCCATGCACAGGCTGTTCAGCGCGCGGGGGTTGTCGGGTTCAAGTCGTACGAGTTGGCTTGCGGCTTCGAGCCATTGCTCGGAGTTCGTCAAGCCGGCCGTTTCGTCACCCTTCGCATCATAGAGTTTTGCAAGGTGGTAATGGCTCGAACATAAGCCGAGAACGCGGATCGAGTTGTCCGGTTCCGCCTGGACCAATTCCCGGGCCAAGGCGTGTCTCTTTAGCACCAGCGGTTCGGCCTGTTGCACGTCGCGCTGCCGAAGACGAATCGCCGCCAGGCGCTCGTAGCTCCAGGACAGGTTGTCCTTGTAGTGCAGGTTCGTCGGAAATCGGTCGCACAGGGACTCGTCGATGGCGAGCGCTTCTTCATAGAATGGCTCCTCGGTTTGGAAGTCGCCATGCGCCTGTGCCACATTCCCCAGGCGCACGAGATTGATCGAGTACTGTGCCAGGTACGTTGGATTGTCAGGATCTTGTTCGAGCAGCTTCTGATGGAGCGATCGGGCCTGGTCGAGCTGCGCCTCGGCCTCGTCGAGTCGATCAAGATCCAATGCCAACCCACCGAGACGCGAATACGCCTCCGCAAGGTCCGCCTGAAGAACTGGACTGTCGCTCACATCGACCACCAGCCCTTGCAGTCGGTCGTACGCGCTCTCAAGAACCTCTTTGCGGAGTTTCTCTCCCCAGTAGAGCCGACTCAGCCCGTTGCTGACATCTTTGAGCAGGTACTCAATCGTATCGCGGGCACGGTGCTCGGCCTCCTGCGCCCGACGCGCGGCCCGCACCTGTTGGGAATAAAGGACCGACATCGCCGCCCCGAAGACAACGCTTAGCATAAAAGTCACGATCATGCTGACGATTAAGGTCGGATGACGGCTCACGAACTTGCGGAAGACGTACCAGCCGCTGTCGCCCTTGGCTTCGATCGGTTTGCCGTCAAGGTAGCGCCGGACATCCCTCGCCAACTCGCCGGCGCTACCGTACCGACGCTC
>JAJDDR010000305.1 GCA_029260255.1 Phycisphaerae bacterium | reverse complement strand
CAACTTCGAACCGAAGTGGCCGCGTGGGAGCGCGATCGCAACCAGCGCAGCGTCAACGTGGATTGGAGATTCCGCACCGCCGATGCGCGGATAAAGCTCAAACGACTCTACCCATCAATTGAGTAGTGTCGGAGTACTAGTTGGAGATGCATGTCGACCAGATTCCTCGTTGCACTCGGAATGACAGGGGCGTCTGGCGAAACGCGTGGCAGCCTGGGAACCGGCGGGTTTCGGGAGTTTGGCGTGAGCACTGTTGCAGCGGAAAGAACGTCGGTCGGAGGTGTGTTGGATCAGTTGCTGCATACGGCGGTGTGCTGTGACGCGTCGGATATTCACCTCGTTGCGGGCGTGCCTCCGGCGATTCGGCGGCACGGTCGCTTGTGCTCGGTCGGTGCGGTCGCGGTCGAGAGTGCGCTGCTCGAGGAGGAGATTCGGTCCATCGTTCCCGACGGGGCGGGCGGGCGCAGCGACGACTTCGACAACCTGGACTTCGCGCTGCAGCGGGACATGGGGGACGGTTCTCATCGTTTTCGGGTGAATGTCTTTCGTGCCCGGGGGAGCCTGGGGTGCACGCTCCGGGTGATACCGGAAGTCATTCCGTCGCTGGACTGGGCCGGGTTTCCGGAAGCCGTGCTCGACCGTATCACGGAGTTTCGTAACGGGCTCGTTCTGTTCACTGGTATTACCGGCTCGGGCAAGTCGACGTCGATGGCCATGCTGATCGAGCGGATGAACGAACTCGGCGGGCGTCGCATCATTACGCTGGAAGATCCGATCGAGTATGTTTTCCAGCCTCGTCCGGATTCGATCATCACGCAGCGTGAGGTCGGGGCGGACGTACGCAGCTTCGCCGACGGCCTTCGTTTCGGGCTGCGGCAGGACCCGGACGTGATTCTGGTGGGCGAGATTCGGGATCGCGACACGGCCCGGCTGGCGATCACCGCGGCCGAGACGGGGCATCTGGTCCTGACGACGATGCACACGCGCGATGCCAAGGGGGCGATCACGCGTCTGACCGATATGGTCTCGCCGGAATCCCAGGCCGATCTTCGAACGCAGTTGGCACTGAGCCTGCAGTGTGTGATCTCACAGCACTTGCTACCCCCGGCATCGGGAGAACGGCGGGTGTTGGCGTTGGAGGTCATGTTCGACAGTCTTGCGGTCAAGAGCGCGATTCGATCCGGGAAGGTCGAAACGCTCGGCGACGCGATCCGTAGCGGCAAGGCGGAGGGCATGATCAGCCTCGACCAGTGGCTGACCCAACTCCTCGAAGGCAGAGTGATCACGCTGAAGACGGCCTGGCGATTCGCCAACAGCCCCCAACGGCTCGGATGACGGTTGTGAAGGACCGCTGGAGGACGCCACGTTTCACCAGCAGTTCTCGGCTGTCAGTGTGGCGCCTCAGAAGTGATGACGTCTTACTGAACCGAGCCGCGACAGTCAGGCAGCGTGTCTGGGCGCGTCCCCTCCCTCACGGTCGGGGCTCGGAAAGATGCCATCTGCGTAATACACTACGTCGATTCGTCGATGAGCGCCGCCCAGGCGCGCATTTCACGTGCGGGGTCGAACAGCGGTGCGACCTTCGCGCCCCGGCGGGCGAGCTGTCGACGAAAGTTCGCGTCGTTCTCGAAGCGGGACAGCATCGTGGCAAGCGCCTGCGTGTCGCCGACCGGAAAGTACCCCGGATAGTCGTCTCCGAAGATCCCGATCGAACCGTCGATGAGCGAGGATATCACCGGCACGGAGGCGACGACGGATTCGGTGATGACGCTCGGGCCGCCCTCGGACTTCGACGAGAGAACGAGGCACCGGCTGCGGGCGAGTCTGCGCCGCGCCTTCCAGCGCGGCACGTCACCGAGCCATGTGTAGCGCGGGTTGCCGGCGGCTTCTCGTTCGGCGCGCCGCGCCATCTCCGCGCTCATTGCCATGCCCATGTGGACGATCCTGATGCGCGAATCGTCCGGCAGCAGTCTGGACGCCATCGCCGCACGGAAGGGATCTTTCACGGGGCGGAGGTGCCCCACGACGCAGATCTCGAACTTGTCCTGACGAGGCCCGGCGACGTCGGACGGAGGATCGGCGGACTGGTAGATGACGCGTGTCTTCTGGCGCATCGTCGGCGAGAGCGCGTCGAGTGCCTTGGATTGGAGCACGACGAGCCGCGAGGCCATCTCGAGTGATCGTCGGGCTCGTGGATCCGTGTGGAGGCCACCGTAGATATCGGTTCCGGTCAGGGCGACGATGAGGGGCTTGTCGGGATGGTCGCGGACGAAGTCCCGTATCGCCGCATGACTGCGCCGGGCGTGCAGAGCAATCAGCGCGTCGCACGCTCGGTCGGGCGGACCGGGTGTGATGCGAGGCTTGTGGCCCAGGCGTCGGAGAATCTGCGCCCAGCGCACCGCCGTCACACGGTTTCCGTGGCGCGAGCGTGCCGGCGCCGGGGTGACGATGGCGATGTTCAGCGGTTTCATGGCGGTGTGGATGGTCGGAGTTCGTCCGGTTCGTGTCCAATGGTTGCCCGGAACCGCCACCGGCAGGTGGATCACAGCCGGAACGTCGTTACGGCATCTTCGCTTTACGTCCCGGCGTCCGGTGGCGATTGTCGTTTCGAGATTCGCTCGGACGCGGGCACGGCGGAAGCTGACGGGAATCTGCAAAGGATGCAGAGCAGGAATCCCTTGCATCGACTTGTCCACCGGCCTATACTCAACCCGGGCACGCCTTCTTGCTGGAGTTGAAAACATCCTCAAGTTTTTGTTACGAGTGGAGTTATGGAAAAGCTGGTGTTTCAAGACAAATCAGTGCTTATCGTCGATGACGACCCGGACGTACTGACGGCGCTGTGCGCTATTTTCGCTGGCACGGGCGCGACTGTGACGACGGCGGCCGACGGAAACGAGGCAATCACCCGTGCGGACGCGGATGATCCCGATCTGGTCGTTCTCGACGCCATGCTACCCAAGCGGAGTGGTTTCCTCGTCTTGGAGAAACTCAAGGCGAAGAAACCGGCGGGCAGCAAACCGCGGGTCATCATGATTACGGGCAACCACGGCAAGCGGCATCAGACGTGGGCCGAGACCCTCGGCGTGGACGCGTATCTCAACAAGCCGTTCCGGATGGAGCGACTGATGGAATCCGCAGAATCGCTTCTGGGAGCCTCCGAGTAGGGGCGAAAATGCCCCCGCGAGCGACGGGCATGTCGGATTGTCGGTGTTTCGGGGCGGATTTGTCGCAGGTGGCCTGTCTGGGCTCGGACGGGCGGATTCGCGGGGGGAGGGTTGCATCGGCGGCACGTCGGTGGTATTTTCCCGCGTTCTTGTAGGGCTGCGTTGCAGATGGGTTGGTTGTGTATCCGCTGTCGGGCTCGCCCACCGGCACGAGAATGTAACTGGGTTGCCCGGACTGGCGTTTGAACTAATGACACCTGAGACAAAGACAACGATCGTCGAGACGTATGCTCAGCATGAGAAGGACACCGGTTCTCCGGAGGTCCAGGTTGCGGTTTTGACAACGCGCATCCAGGAGCTGACGGAGCACTTGAGGACCCATAAGAAGGACCATTCGTCGCGTCGCGGCCTGCTCAAGATGGTTGGGCGTCGCGCGAGTCTTCTGAAGTATTTGTCCAATCGCGACCGGGGCAGGTATCAGACGGTGATCGGGCGCCTCGGATTGCGCAAGTAGCGTTCCCTCTCGCCGCGCGACACGCGGTCAATTCGCGTTTGCCCTCCCGTGGCCGGGCTGGTGTGCGGTACGCCGGGTTTCGGAAGAAATCGCTGGGCGTGCGAGCCCTTGATTGTTTGTCCCGTTTGGAATGTTCAAGACGATAACGTGTAGGTGGCGTGGGAGCATCACGCCGTTGTGTTGGTGTAGGTAGTAGTGACGGATTAGATATGCAAGCTGTATCGGTAGAACGAGAAATCGGCGGACGGACGTTGAAGATCGAGACCGGCAAGATCGCCAAGCAGGCGGACGGCGCGGTCATCGTGAGTTACGGTGAAACAACGGTTCTGGCGACGGTTGTGACATCGGATCCCCGACCGGGGATCGACTTTTTCCCCATGACGGTGGATTACCGGGAGAAGATTTATGCCGCGGGCAAGTTCCCCGGCGGTTTTTTCAAGCGTGAAGGTCGCCCGACGACGAAGGAGATCCTGACCGCTCGGAACATCGATCGGCCGATCCGGCCGATGTTCCACGAATCATTCCAAGACGAGGTGTTGATTCAGATTCTGGTGCTCTCGTCGGATCAGCAGAACGACCCGGATCTGCTCGCGATGATCGGCGCGTCTGCCGCGTTGAACATCTCGTCGATCCCGTTCACCACGC
>JAJDDR010000304.1 GCA_029260255.1 Phycisphaerae bacterium | reverse complement strand
TTCTGCTTTCACCACGCCGACGAGGTAGCAGCAATGCGGCCCAACGAGGCGTTTCCCTCAGCCGCCCCCGGTGTCTTCGACGACGTGACCGAGTTCATGGTCCGCCGCTTCCAGGAGTACGCCAGTGTGCCCGCGGACGGTCTGTACGGCCCGGCAACACATTCGCTGTTGCTCGGCGAAGCCGTCGAGAACACACCGTCGAACGCGGGGTGCTTCGCCTGATGATGGGCGAGAGGCGACGCTCCTGTTCAGCGTTCGGCCTCTTCGTCCGTTGTCTCGGCAGCGAATCACGATTGGAAGGTGACCGCACCAGCGAGCGCACCGGCCCCCATGAGAGTCACGAACACAAGAGTTGGAACGTCTTGCTGTTCGATCCGCCAGTCAAGGGCGGCCATCATGAGGCCGACCACGAGTACGCCGAGCCACAACTATGAGGACGTAGTGAGAATCGTGATACCTCCAAGTCAATACGCTCGCCCGTTTCGTCCCCGGCGGCGGGGTACGACTACGTGCAGAACCTGCTGCAGGACTGATTCCGGAGAACGCCTGCAACATTCGGTGGGTGTGGGGCATCGTTGTAGGTGAGATGAATCTTTCGGGCCATCAGCGGAGGGCCACCACACCGACTACGGGCGCTGACTTCGGCGACCTGTTCGATCGGGAGAGAGTGGTGATGCTTCGGCTGGCAGCGTTGTTGACCGGATCGGTCGTGGACGCGGAGGACGTAGTGCAGGACGCGTTCGTTGCGGTCCATGAACGTTGGGACCGCCTGGAGCGACCGGGGGCTTATCTGCGAACCACGGTGGTCAACGGTTGCCGAATGGCGTTGCGTCACAGAAAGGTCGAGGAGCGACATCGAGACGGCCGGGATGTCGAGATCTCTGCCGAACTGCCAGCGCACATGGTGGAGTTGCGCGATGCGGTGTCGCGACTCAACTACCGCCAGCGCGTTGTCGTGCTGCTGCGCTATTTCGTGGACGTGCCCGACGAGGAGATTGCCGAAGTCCTGGGATGCCGTCTCTCGACGGTGAGATCGCTGGCCCATCGCGGCCGGGCGTCACTACGCAAGGAGTTGACATGACCGCGATTGAGGAGCGGCTCCGAGCCGACCTACAGGAACTGGCGCTTCATCTGGTTCCAGGTCAGGATGCGCAACCGAGACCTATGGAACCCGCCGAGGTCAATGCCGCGGCGGCTGCGGGCCGCCCGGGGCGGCGGTTGCTGGCCACTCTGATTGTGCTGACCGTCGGTGCGATCGGTATCGGAACCTTGTGGTCCAGGGGTGGCGGCTCGGTCCGCACGGCCACGGAGCCACAACCGCCCGCAGCCACAACGACGGGGCCCTCGGCAGCGGATGGCGCAGGCTCGGCGGACGGCAGATGGGCGCCGATGGCGCAGGCGCCGATTCTGCCGCGGGCTCATGCGGTGGCTGCCTGGACCGGCGGCGAGGTGGTGTTCTGGGCTGGGTCGAACCTGGATCGCAACTTCGCGTATGCAGATGGCGCGGCGTACGACCCAAGCTCCGACAGTTGGCGACCAATCCCGGTTCCAGGTTGGGGGCATCCGGGCCTGACCAGCGCCTACACCGGCGGTCGGCTGTATGTGATTGCCAAGGGTGGTGTGACGAGCTTCGATCCGGAGTCAGGTATTTGGACTGAGTTGCCAAGTCCCGATGGGTTGGTGGCGAGCGGCGTCGTGGCCGGCGGCGACACCGTCTGGGCGGTCGGCGCGGTGCGATTCGAATCCGATGTTCAGCCGAATCTGGTTGTCGCGAAGTTTGACCAGAAGACCCAGCAATGGGGGAGGGGTCCGGTGTTCGAGGGATCCGCCGGTGATGCGCCAGCTGTGGATGCGTTGACGCGCCTCGAACGGGAGCCGATTTGGATGGGTCCCGAGATCGTGGTTTGGGGCGGCAGCGGTGGGGGGCTCGCGTACAACACAGATACCGAGACGTGGCGAAGGCTCGCCGCCCCTGAGCCGTAAGACGGCACTCTGATCAACAGCTCGGCGGTGATGACGAACTCCGGGCTGGTGCTGATCGCGAGTGTCGAGACCTTGGGGCGTACCACGGTGTCGATGGCCACGCTGGTCGATGGCACTTGGGTATGGAGCGATGCCGCCGCTCTGCCGATCGAAGGCTTGGACACGCTCACGGTCGCCTCGACTGGTGACTGGCTGATGCTGCTACGACCCGAGGGTCCGCCGATTATCGTCGACGCCCGGTCCGGCAATTGGACCTTGTCCGACAAGGGGCCGCTCGCCGGGGTCGAAGGCGCAAGCACAGTCTGGACCGGGTCGCAGTTGGTCATCTGGGGTGGAGTTGCTACCCCAGTCACCGGAGGCGACGCCCCATCAATCGGCGCCGTATGGACACCACCGTCAGTAGCGCCCTCGCCGCCATCGGGGGCCAGCCAGAGCCCCGCGGAAGCGACACGCGACGGGGTCGTGGCTGAAGTTGCCGCGCTCGGCATCGCGGAGCGGGTCAGCCAGTACCCGGAGCGCGTCGGCCCGACTCGCATCGAGACACCCGAAGGTATCTGGCTGATTTCGGCCGTGAGTCTCGAAACTCCAGACCTCGAGCAAGGCTGCATCATCGGGGACAGCTCTGGCGTCTACGGCCGCGACTTCATCTGTGTGAACGAGTACAGGGAAGTCCTGCTCCTCGACCGCACGACGGGCGAGATCATCCGGGGGTATCCCTTCCCATCTGTGCCACCACAGTCGCTCTTGTTGACTGATGGAGCCGTCTATTGCCTCAGCCAAGGAGATGGTGGAGCGCCGACTTCGATGCTGTGCCGCATCGACCGGAGGACTCTATCCGCCACAGTCCGTGTGTTTCCGGTCGACTCCGGATCGCAGTTCGGTCCCGAGGGAGACCAATTCATCCCTGATAATTGGGCGATCGCCCAGCCCGGACTGGCGGGGTTTGATCGAATGACGATGCTCGCCGGCGAATTGCGAGTCGCCAGTCAAGTCGGGTCTGCCCGAGTGGACGCAGACAGTCTCGAGATCCTCGAGGTCTCTGCGCAGGACGAGTTCTTCCCGGCACCAGATTCCTGCCGTGATGCAAGCCATGTCACAGCCGTCTTCGTCGACCGCCTTCCCGCCGGTACAACTCTGCTGAGACCCCGAATGATCCTGTCTCGTGACGTTGGCCTCGAATCCTGGTTCTTCATGTCGGCCATAGTGGTTGGCTCGCCCTCCGACGGAGCTCTGGCCACGTGGGCGCTCCCAGCCTTCGATGGTGTCAATGTCGACACAACGAATACTCCGAACCTCGCGGTGCCCATCAACGAGGCGGCCAAGTCACTGGGTTTCGGAATGTCCCTAGCGCCGAATGCGTACGGCGTCGATGATTGGTTCCAGTTGGACGGAGCTCTCGAATCTCAGTGGTGTGCCCGTCCCATAGTGATGGCCCCTCCCGGCTGAGGGTCTAGGCGCTATGTGAGCGCTGGTTGGCTCTCGAGCGGAACGGAGCGGAGGTTGCGGCGAATACAGCCAACCGCGTCGCGAACCCGAGCGCACGCAGTCGAAGAGTTGTCGGGTGCCAACTAGTGTCGCGACATGGCCGTCCCCGCACCGAATTGGTCTCTGTCGATTGATAGCGGAGCGAACCTGACCGGCGAGGAGTTGCTACGCACACTCGCCTCCCAGCACAACCGATTGATTGCCACCTGGGAGTCG
>JAJDDR010000303.1 GCA_029260255.1 Phycisphaerae bacterium | reverse complement strand
CGCCGATAGATGCGAAAGACTGCGGGCGCATTTCTTTTAGCCGCCGACAAGTTGTTGCTGATCATCGACTGCATGACGAGACCTTGGATCGTGCCGATGAACAGCACCGCGGCAGCGTGCGTATTCGTCTCTGAGGAAACTTCACCCACCGCCTTTGCATCGTCGAGCTTGCCGGCGATCCGCGTGGCATAACGCTGCAGCAGTTCCTTCGCGACGGCTTTGGCGGGAGAGGGACGCGGCCGCTGAAGTTCTCCAAACATCATCCGCGGCACGCCTGGATACTCGACGGCGAACGCAATGTGGCTCATAAACATCGCTTCGAGTGCCGAGAGTGGAGAGGTTGCGCTGGCGGCCGCCCGGTCGATACGATCGAACAGCCGCTCGGCGACCCACTGCATGACTGCTTCGAAGATCGAGTCCTTGTTCGGGAAGTGACGGAACAGGGCCCCCTGTGTGACGCTCATGTGTTCGGCGATTGCAGCCGTCGTCACGTCACTGGGGTTCATGGTGCCGGCGAGTGACACGACGGCCTCGATGGTGCGCTGACGGCGCTCGTGCGCGGGCAAATGCTGTGGTTTCATGACTGGCCCCTAACAATAGTAACCAATTACTATCTTAGGATGGTTCCGATGTCAATGATTGAGGTTTGACTGGCGCCCCAATGGCCAAGTATCTCACCGATGGTTACACTCTGGTGAAGGGGCGCTGTGCATTCGTTGCAGCACGGCTTAGGTCGCCGGCTTAGGCACGCTCATGCTTTGCCGGACCATCGCAGTGATCAGGTCCGACCGGGTAACAATGCCAACAATCCGTTCGCCTTTCAGAACCGGGATCGCGTCAAACTCTCCTTCTGCAAGCATCGGGAGTAGCACGGCGATTGGCGTTGTAGGAACGACTCGCGGTGTGACGACCGACATGATGTCTGAGGCGCGCACCGGCACTTCGCGGGTCGGGTCGATCAGTCGCGCCATCGCGGCCCCAAGGCCGCGCCGCAGACGCTTGGCATCTTCACGCGAGCGCCGGATCAGGTGAATCTGAAAGATGACCCCGAGAAACCTATCCCTGTCGTCAGCTACAGGGAGCGACGTGAAACCATGCTCGCTCAAAAGATCCGCGACTTCTGTGAGAGGCGTATCTGGACCGACAGTGATGAGATCGCGCGACATGATATCGGCGGCCGTCACTGGGCCCATGCGGTGGCTCGCAGCCTGCATCTCCGCGGCACCGATCAGCCGCGCAAGATCTTCGACACCCAGGTTGAGTGAATGGCGATAGCGCAGTAATAATTCCGCCAGTTCCTCTTCGCTCAGGTCAAGCCTCTCGGATGGTTGCGGATCAGATGTGCCGTGCGCGTTAGGTTCGACAAATTGTCGGAAAGGATACCGGCGGCCGGTGGCATTTGCATAAATCATAGCGACGGCCACCAAAAACAAAGTTCCCGCCGCGACCGGTGCTAAGGCAAATCGGAAGCCGAGAGAGTAAACCATATCTGGGTTCATCGCCGCGACCATCGCTACAGCCCCACCTGGTGGGTGGAGTGCCCGGGCTAAACTCATTACCGTGATTGCAAGTCCGACGGCCAGAGCAATGCGTACCGTCGGGTCGGCAATGGCCAGACAGACTGCCACACCCACCAGCGCCGAGACTGTGTTGCCGACGATAGCCGACCAGGGCTGGGCCAGCGGGCTGTTTGGAACCGCGAATATTAAGACCGAAGTCGCACCAAGCGGTGCGATCATATGGAGACCCAATTGTGGATCCACCATCGGCGAAAGTACCAAAAGGCCTGCCATCCCCAACCCTGTACATGCTCCTAATCCGGCTCTTAAGGCTTCGGTGCGAGGAACCGCGGTGATCGCAGGTCCGAACGCGCGCAATACTCGGAACAGTGACGTCGGGGTACGTAAAAGCAAATGTATTTCTCTCTTGAGGGTTCGCGTTGCCTTTAGGGCTTGGCATGACAATGCAGCCAGCCTTCACTGCAAATCTCGAGCTATGACTCCCGCTAATCAACCGAAGTCAAGTGCTTCAACTCGGTGAGGGCTTGAAAATTTTCAATGCAGTCGAGAATGGCGACGGCCACCGGCGAGACGGGCGATCGGCAGCACCTTGCAGATCGGCTCGACCCCGTGGTCGTCTCGATACGCATCGACGAAGCTGATCATGACTTCCGTCGGCGGTCGAGCTCCGCCTGGGCAAAATACGCGGAAGCCTTGCGCAGAATATCGTTGGCCTGGCGCAGCTCGCGGACCTCGCGTTCGAGCGCCTTCAGGTGCTCGCGCTCGTCGGTGTTGAGACCGGCGCGCTTGCCGGTGTCGCGTTCGGCTTGGCGGACCCTGTTCGAAAGCGTCTGCGCCGCACAGCCGATCTTGGCAGCAACCGACTCGATAGCCGCTCACTGCGACGGATACTCGCCGGCATGATCGAAAGCCATGCGCACGGCACGCTCACGCACCTCGGATGAGTACTTCGGGGATGTTCTGCGATTCTCCATGGCTCCAGTCTCTCAAGAGTTGGAGCCTCCGGCAAACACGGGGCGTGTGTGGATGCCCCCGGTTTTGCAAGTTGTTCTTTCGACATTTGGGCCGGGCTTCAATCGGTCGTGTGTCAGGCCTCACTCTGTGGCGGTTCTGACGCCACGGTCCGGTATGCTGTTCGGAAGGCCGGGCCCACATCGGTTCAGAGAGCTGTTGCGCTCGCAGAAGTCCCTGCTGAAGCTAAACCTTTGCTTGTTCCGTCCCGTACGTTCCCTGTTCGGGCCGCTGGGGTATCCCATATCCGGCCGGTTTTATCCGATGACGCGGTCACCAGCTGCGTGCCGTACTTGCAAGTTATTGCGCGACATCAACATGAGACCCGAACTGATCTCTCCAGCGCACTGGATGGCATGCTGCTATCTAACTACGCCGAGTCTTTCAGGTGGACGCTTAGTCCAGGATTGACCATTAAATCGCCCCGTGTGCGCCGAGTACGCTCGCGCCTACGGTGACGAGGCTAACCGTTAGCAGGAGCACATGCATACGTTGAACCAGCCCGAACGTGCCTTCGGGATCGTGCGAGGCTCGCTCGTGGAACCAGCGGTGAAGGAACAGCGGCTCGGCGACATAGAGCACGACGGTAAAAATCGCCCACACCGCGACCATTGCATGCATCCACCAGAAACCGGGATCGGTGAAGCGATACCAGGCGCCGAGCTCATGCGTCATGTAGAAGCCGGTAAGGCCGGCCACCACTGTCGATATGCGGGCCTGAACCGCGAAGCGTCCCTCGATCATCTCGAACAGCGCGAGGCGCTTTTCGGCTGGTACATGGCGCATGATCCCCGGCAGCAGAACGAGCGTGACCATGGTGACTCCGCCGATCCAGTGGACGATGGCGAGAACATGAAGTGCACGGGCGATCGTAATTGCGTCCATATCTCTTTACTTACTCTTGTTCGGCAGTCGCGCTGGGCCGCTCCATCGGAGAGCCACGCGCTCAGTCGACCGATTCAATCCACCCGCTCGACGACGCGAAAACGCCTACTCCTCGAATGGAACGGATAGACCAGTGATCGCCAGCGGCAGATTTCGTGCGACCGCTTGGAAATGCGCCAGATTCGCAGTCCATTGACCTTGGCGTGCTGTGACGTTGTGGAGGCGACGAAGCAAGCTTATACTTTCATCGCAGTGCCTAGCGAGCAGGTCCACCTCCGCGACCATCGCCTCGTAGGGCTCCCTGGCGACAAACTCGCCGACCTTTCGGATGCAAACGCCAAGGCAAGGCTGCGTCGCCTCGACCGCAC